>JBDTKD010000391.1:0-6698 GCA_039935515.1 Bradyrhizobium sp. | reverse complement strand
CATGGCGAGGCCGGCGCGGACCATGTGGTCCTTGGCCTCACGTATGGTAAATTCGCCGAAATGGAAGATCGACGCCGCCAGTACCGCGGTGGCATGCCCGTTGCGGATGCCGTCCACCAGATGGTCGAGATTGCCGACGCCGCCGGAGGCGATCACCGGGACCGGAACGCTGTCGGCCACCGCGCGGGTCAGCGGAATGTCAAAGCCCTGGCGAGTGCCGTCGCGGTCCATTGAGGTCAGCAGGATCTCGCCGGCTCCGAGCGAGACCACTTGCTGGGCGTATTCGACCGCATCGATGCCGGTGGAATTGCGCCCGCCATGGGTGAAGATCTCCCAGCGCTCCGATCCGCCGCCGCGCGTCACGCGCTTGGCGTCGATCGCGACCACGATGCACTGGTCGCCGAATTTCTCGGCCGCCTCCTTGACGAATTCGCGGCGGCTGACGGCGGCGCTGTTGATCGACACCTTGTCGGCGCCGGATCGCAGCAGGGTGCGGATGTCGTCGACGGTACGGACCCCGCCGCCCACCGTCAGCGGCATGAAGCAGGCTTCCGCCGTGCGCCGGACCACGTCGAGCATGATGCCGCGGTTTTCATGGGTGGCGGTGATGTCGAGAAAACACAATTCGTCGGCGCCGGCGGCATCGTAGGCGACGGCCGCTTCGACGGGATCGCCGGCGTCGCGCAGGTCGACGAAGTTGACGCCCTTCACCACCCGGCCGTCCTTGACGTCGAGGCAGGGAATCACGCGCACCTTGAACATGGCAAACTCCTATAGCGTTTTCGAGCGAAGCGGCTACCCCGTTCGCATGAAGAAAACGCGTCAAAACAAGGAACCAGAGGCCGCGGCCCGTGCGGTACGGATCAGCGCCAATGCGGCGGCGGCATCGAGCCGGCCGTCATAGAGCGCGCGGCCCGTGATCGCGCCGGCCAGTTTGTTGGCGCGCGGCGCCAGCAGCGCCTTGACGTCGTCGATCGAAGCGAAGCCGCCGGATGCGATCACCGGAATCGAGATCCGTTCGGCGAGCGCAATGGTGGCGTCAAGATTGAGGCCCTTCAACAAACCGTCGCGGGCGATGTCAGTGAAGATGATGGCGGCGACACCGGCATCCTCGAACCGCCGCGCGATTTCCAGCGCCGTGACCTCGGATGTCTCCGCCCAGCCTTCGACTGCAACCTTGCCGTCACGGGCGTCGAGGCCCACCGCCACGCCGCCGGGAAATGTCCTGGCCGCGCCCTTGACCAGCTCCGGATCGCGCACCGCCGCGGTGCCGATAACGACGCGCGCCACGCCCTTGGCGAGCCAGCCCTCGACGGTCGCGAGGTCGCGGATGCCGCCGCCGAGCTGCACCGGGATCGCGATCTCCCTGAGCATTGCCTCGACCGCCAGCGCGTTGACCGGCTTGCCGGCAAAGGCGCCGTCGAGGTCGACCACATGCAGATACTCGAAGCCCTGGGCGGCAAAAGCGCGCGCCTGCGCCGCCGGATCGAGGTTGAACACGGTGACGCGCGCCATGTCGCCCTGTTCGAGGCGCACGCACTGGCCATTTTTCAGGTCGATGGCGGGAAACAGGATCACGGCTTCCACTTCAGGAAATTGGCAATCAAGGCCAGCCCGAAGCGCTGGCTCTTTTCCGGGTGGAACTGGGTACCGATCGCGGTGTCCTTGCCGACGATGGCGGTGACCGGGCCGCCGTAATCGGCGCGCGCCAGCACGTCCGCCTCGTTAGCGGCGTTGAGATGGTAGGAGTGCACGAAATAGGCGTGGTGCCCCTTCGGGCCGAGCGGCAGCCGCTCCAGCACCGGATGCTCGCGGATCATGTCGAGCGTATTCCAGCCCATATGCGGGATTTTCAGGTTCTCGTCGCGCGGCGAAATCTTCTCGACGTCGCCCTCGATCCAGTTGAATCCATCGGTGGTGACGTGCTCCTTGCCGCGCGTCGCCATTAGTTGCATGCCGACACAGATGCCGAAGAACGGCCGCGCCTTGTCGCGCACGGCCTCGGTCATCGCTTCGGCCATGCCGTCGAGCGCAGCCAGCCCCCGGCGACAATCGGCAAAGGCGCCGACGCCGGGCAGCACAATGCGATCGGCGCGAAACACCATTTCGGGATCGCGGGTCACCATGATCTTGTCGGGCGCGTCCATGCTGCGGGCCGCGCGTTCGAACGCTTTCGCTGCGGAGTGCAGGTTGCCGGAGCCGTAGTCGATGATGGCAACGCTCACCGCAAGGCTCCCGGCTCGGGAAACAATCCGATGATCTCGTCCGGCTGTGGCGGCTTGGAGAAGGCGTGGCCCGGGACCTCGCGGGTCGGCGGCGGTCCGCCGCGATCGACGGCGGGCTGATCGTTGCGAAGGCCGCTCTGCTCGGCGGCCCAGCGATCGAAGAAGCGCCGCTCGGCGGATTCCTCGTCATCGGCCACGACGATGTCGATCTGGCGCCAGTTGCGTCGCGACAGCGTCCAGCGCGCGAGGCTTGCCGCCTCAAATCCCATCAGCAGCGCGACCAGCAGATCGGCTGCGAAAGTTGCGGTGGGGCTCGCGCCAAGGCGCCTCATTGCGAGGTCGAGCGCGCCCACCACGACGATCCAGCCGATCAGCGCCAGCCACAGCCGATGCCAGACCAGCCATAGCGGGCCGAACAGGAAGGCCCGGAAATGAAATCCGTCACGCACGAAGGCAAAGCGGGCGGCGGCGCGAATGCCGGAATTATTCGGCTCCGGAGCATGAACTGTATAGACCGGCATCGCTTCCCTCCGCCGAACAAGGTGTCAGCCGCCGAGCTGTCCCTTGGTGGATGGCACTTCGCCCGCGGCGCGCGGATCGATCGCGACCGCCGCGCGCAGCGCCCTCGCCAGACCCTTGAAACAGGATTCGGCGATATGATGGCTGTTCTCGCCATATAGGGTCTCGACGTGCAAAGTCACGCCGGCATTGATCGCAAAGGCATTGAACCATTCGCGAACCAGTTCGGTGTCGAAGGTGCCGACCCTGTCGCGCGGAAAATCCACCTTGAACACCAGCACCGGCCGTCCCGAAATGTCGACCGCGACGCGCGACAGCGTCTCGTCCATCGGCATGTGGATCGAGGCATAGCGGGTGATCCCGGCCATGGTGCCGAGTGCCTGCTTCACCGCCTGGCCGAGCGCGATCCCGACATCCTCGGTGGTGTGGTGATGGTCGATGTGAAGGTCGCCGTCGGCCTTGACGGTGAGGTCGATACGCGAATGCCGCGCCAAAAGATCGAGCATATGGTCGAAAAAGCCGATTCCCGTGGCAATGCTGGACACGCCGGACCCGTCGAGGTTTACGGTTACCTCGATATCGGTTTCCCTGGTCTTGCGCCTGATGGTCGCCGTGCGCATGAAAATCTGCTTTCCCGCTCCTGAAAACGCGCCCTTTTAACAGGCTGGTGCTGCCTTCGCTACTGCGGGATGACGCTGCCCGGGCTTAACTTTGGCCTATGGTGACCGGATTTCGCCGCCCCGGCCGCCGATTGTAACGCCGCTCGCCAGTCCCTAAATCTGGCGGGCATATGAGGGTCCTTCATGCAAGCATCGCCCAATGAGTTTCCGGTCTGGCACGGCACCACCATTTTGACGGTCCGCAAGGGCGGCACGGTGGTGATCGGCGGCGATGGGCAGGTCTCGATCGGCCAGACCGTCATCAAGTCCAACGCCAGGAAGGTCCGCAAGCTCGGCAAGGGCGACGTGATCGGCGGCTTTGCCGGCGCCACTGCCGACGCCTTCACGCTGTTCGAGCGGCTGGAAAGCAAGCTCGAACAATATCCGGGGCAATTGACCCGTGCCGCGGTCGAACTCGCCAAGGACTGGCGCACCGACCGCTATCTGCGCCGGCTCGAGGCCATGATGATCGTCGCCGACAAGGAAGTATCGCTGGTGCTGACCGGCACCGGTGACGTGCTGGAGCCGGAGGCCGGCGTAATGGCGATCGGCTCCGGCGGCAATTACGCGCTGGCGGCGGCCCGCGCCCTGGTCGACACCGACAAGGATGCCGAGGCCATCGTGCGCCGCGCGCTCGATATCGCCGCCGACATCTGTGTCTATACCAACCGCAATGTGACCATCGAGACGTTGACCGCAACGGGCTGAGCATGACGGCATACGCGTTCCGCCCGATGTCGGTCAGCGACCTGCCGACGATCCGGCGCTGGCTCGAGACGCCGCATGTCTCGGAGTGGTGGCACGATTCTTCGGAGCAATTCGAACTCGTCAGCGGCGATCTTGCCGATCCGGACATGGCGCAGTTCGTCGTCGGCGTGGACGCGCGGGAATTCGCCTATCTGCAGTGTTACAATCTCGGCGTCTGGGATAGCGGTTTTGGCCCCCAGCCCGAGGGCGCGCGCGGTCTCGATCAGTTTATCGGCGAAGCCGACATGCTGGGCCGCGGTCATGGATCGGCCTTCATCCGGGCCTTTGCCGACCGTCTGCTGGGGTCCGGAACGCCGCGCCTCGTGACCGATCCCGATCCTGCCAACAAGCGGGCGATTCGGGCCTATGAGAAGGCCGGATTTTGCCGCGAGCGCATCGTCGATACGCCGGACGGCCCGGCGCTGCTGATGGTTCGCAACCCATGACCTCGTCGCCGCTTGCTGTCGCGCCCTCCAAAACCTAGCTAGGACCCATGACCGACTTCTCCCCCCGTGAAATCGTCTCCGAACTCGACCGCTTCATCGTCGGCCAGACCGACGCCAAGCGCGCCGTCTCGATCGCGCTGCGCAATCGCTGGCGGCGACTGCAACTCACCGGCTCGCTTCGCGAGGAGGTGCTGCCGAAGAACATCCTGATGATCGGTCCGACCGGCGTCGGCAAGACCGAGATCGCCCGGCGGCTGGCCAAACTCGCCGGTGCGCCCTTCATCAAGGTCGAAGCCACCAAATTCACCGAGGTCGGCTATGTCGGCCGCGACGTCGAGCAGATCATTCGCGATCTCGTCGAGGTTGCGATCGCGCAGACCCGCGAGCGCAAGCGCAAGGATGTGCAGGCCCGCGCCCAACTCGCCGCCGAGGATCGCGTGCTGGATGCCCTGGTCGGCGCCAACTCCAGCGCCGCGACCCGCGATTCCTTTCGCAAGAAGCTGCGCGCCGGCGAGCTCAACGACAAGGAAATCGAGATCGAGATGCAATCCTCCGGCGGCATGCCGATGTTCGAGATCCCCGGCATGCCCGGCGCGCAAATGGGCGCGATCTCGATTGGCGACATCTTCGGCAAGCTCGGCAGCCGGACCAAGACCCGCCGCGCCACCGTCGAAAGCTCCCACGAACTTCTGGTCAACGAGGAATCCGACAAGCTGCTGGACAGCGACCAGCTGGTGCAGGAGGCGATCAATGTGGTCGAGAACAGCGGTATCGTGTTTCTCGACGAGATCGACAAGATCTGTGTGCGCGACGGACGCAGCGGCGGCGGCGACGTCTCGCGTGAGGGCGTGCAGCGCGACCTGTTGCCGCTGATCGAGGGCACCACGGTGTCGACCAAGCACGGCGCGGTCAAGACCGACCACATCCTGTTCATCGCCTCGGGCGCGTTCCATATCGCCAAGCCGTCGGACCTGCTACCGGAGCTACAGGGCCGCCTGCCGATCCGGGTCGAGCTGGAGGCGTTGACGCGCAACGACATGCGCCGCATCCTGACCGAGCCCGAGGCATCGCTGATCAAGCAATATGTCGCGCTGATGCAGACCGAGGGCGTGACGCTCGATATCACCGACGGCGCGATCGACGCGCTCGCCGACGTCGCGGTTGCCGTCAATTCCACGGTGGAGAACATCGGCGCCCGGCGATTGCAGACCGTGATGGAGCGCGTGCTCGACGAGATTTCGTTCGCCGCCCCCGACCGCAATGGCGAGACCATCCGGATCGATGCCGACTATGTGCAGAAACATGTCGGCGACCTCGCCAAGAACGCGGATTTGAGCCGGTTCATTCTGTAGCAGCGCCACGCCGCCCGTCATTGCGAGCGCAGCGAAGCAATCCATGGCGCGGCAAGCGGAGGCATGGATTGCTTCGTCGCTCGCGCTCCTCGCAATGACGGAAAGCGCGTTGCATCGCCGACAGCCGCCGTGTGATAGTCGGCCGCTGATCGAGCTGCCGTTGCCGGGTGCCGAATGGACTTGCGTTTGCGGGAAAAATCCTGGCGCCTGATGCTTGCCGTCAATGTCGCGGTCGTGATCGGGGTGTTTTTCTACAAGACCGCGCGGCCGCCTTACGTCCCCTACATCCACCTTCTGGTCGACTACCATTTCGGCTTCACCAAGCGTGCGCTGATCGGCGCCATCGTATCGCTGTTTGCCGCAAAGGTGCCGGTGTGGCTGGTATTCGCGCTTGGCGGCGGCGTCTGGCTGGTCACGCTCTGGCTTTTCATCGTGCTGTTTCGCCGCACCTTCGGCCCCGGCGAACCGCATTTGCCGCTGTTCGTGTTCATGGCCGGCTCGCCGTTCTTCCTCAAGAACTTCATGCACACGCTGGGGCACTTCGATATTTACGGCTGCGCCTTCGCCCTCGGGCTGATGCTGGTGCCGGCGCGCTCGGTCGCCTTCGTGGTGCTGGCCGCGCTGGCTGCCATGATCCTGATCCTGATCCATCACATTCATCTGCTGATGTACGTGCCGACTATCGCGGTCATTGTGGCGCTGCGTCACTATCTGGTCGCCGGCCTTAACCGGTCGAACCTGCTGATCGGC
>JBDTKD010000390.1:0-5775 GCA_039935515.1 Bradyrhizobium sp. | reverse complement strand
GCGTCAGCGATAGACCCGCACGGCCGCCGCGTACTGGATACTCCGCTTTCGCGGAGTATGACGGCCGGTGTGGGTGCCGGCCCGGCGCGTTGCCGGTCCCCTACTCCGCCGGATTGGCGGCGGGCGGCGGCGGGGCGGCGGAGGGCGGGGCGGCCGTCGCCTTGGCGGCGGCGGCTTTCTTTTCCACGATTCGCACGGCGATGATCGAGCCTTCGTAGAGCGCCAGCAGCGGGACCGCGAGGGAGGACTGGCTCAGGACATCGGGCGGTGTCAGCACGGCGGCGATGATGAAGGCGACCACGATGAAATAACGGCGCTTGTCGCGCAACTGCTTCGAGGTGATGATGCCGATCCGCCCCAGCAGCGTCAGGATCACCGGCAGCTGGAAGGCGACCCCGAACGCGAAGATCAGCGACATCATCAGCGACAGATATTCGCCGACCTTCGGCAGCAGCTGGATCTGCGCGGTCTCGGGGCCGCCGAGCTGCTGCATGCCGAGCGAAAACCGGATCAGCATCGGCAGCACCACGAAATAGACCAGCATCGATCCCAGCACGAAGAAGAACGGCGTCGCGATCAGATATGGCAGGAACGCGCCGCGCTCGTGCTTGTAGAGGCCCGGGGCGACGAACTTGTAGATTTGCGCCGCCACGATCGGGAACGAGATGAAGCCGGCGCCGAACAGCGCAAGCTTCAACTGGGTAATAAAATATTCCAGCAGCGCCGTGTAGATGAATTTGGAATTTTCCGCGCCCGCCACCCACACGAACGGCCAGACCAGCACGTTGTAGATCTGCTTGGCAAAGAAGAAACAGAAAATGAAGGCGACACTGAACGCGAGCAGCGCCTTGATCAGCCGCGAGCGCAGCTCGATCAGGTGATCCATCAGCGGCGCTTTGCTGGCTTCGATATCTTCGGCGCTCATGACGCTTTGGCGTCCTTGAGAACATCGGAGGCGTCGGGCACGACCGGCGCCGGCGCGGCCTCGGGTTCGGGGGTGATCCGCAGCGGCTCCGCCGCCGCGTGGGCGTCCGCCTCGACAAGGGTCTCTGGCGTCGGCGGCTCCGGCGTCGTCGGTGTCATCGGCGGCTCGATCGCGGCCGCCTCGGCTGCCGGCACGGCCGGTTTGTCGACGTCATCGATCCGGAGCGACTCGGTGACGTCCTTCTGCAGCGAACTCATGTCGAAGCCGCTGCCAAGCCCGCTCGCGGCCTCCTTGACCTCGTCAAAGGTCTTCTTGAGGTCGGCCATTTCGGCCTCGCGCATGGCTTCCTGGAACTGGCCCTGGAAGTCGGCGGCCATCCGCCGCGCCTTGCCCATCCACTGCCCGACCATGCGCAGCACGCCCGGCAATTCCTTCGGGCCGATGGCGATCAGCGCGACAACCGCGATGACGGCGATTTCACTCCACCCGATGTCAAACATGAAAGTTTCCGCTCACGCGAGGCGATCACCCGCCGCGACGGCTTGGCCGCAAGTCCTGTTCAGACGGCCTTGCTGCCGACATCGGACCGCGCGGCCGGCGACGGCGCCGCATTATGGTCGATCGACTTCACGGGCTCGGGCTTTTCTTCAGTCTTCTCGTCGTCCTGCATGCCCTTCTTGAAGGCCTTGATGCCCTGAGCGACGTCGCCCATCAAATCCGAAATCTTGCCACGTCCGAACAACAGCAGGACGACTGCGATCACGACGATCCAGTGCCAAATGCTAAGCGAACCCATCCTGCAACCCTCCAAACACGAGAGGCCAGCAACCCGGCCCGATCTTCCCGGAAAGTAGGCTCGCGGGGTGTCAAAAACAAGGACTTAGCCCCGGTCAAATCGTCGTTCACGCGCTACCGTTAACCCGCGTCCGCACCGGCACCATCCTATCCCCGCGGCGGCGGATCAGCCGCCGTCACTGCCTTCCGGCTCGGCGGCGGGCGCCAATGCAAGTTCCAGATCGCCAATCTCGAGCGGATCCTCGTCCTCGCGCAATGTCGGGTCGTCGGACGGCGTTGGAACGCTGAAACCGGAAGGCAGCCGTGAATCGAGCAGGCCGGTGCCTCTCAGCTCTTCCAGACCCGGCAGATCGCCAAGTGCCTCGAGGCTGAACTGCGACAAAAAGGCTTCGGTGGTTCCAAATGTCAGCGGCCGGCCCGGCGACTTGCGACGGCCGCGCGGCCGGATCCAGCCTGTCTCCAGCAGCACATCCAGCGTGCCTTTGGAGGTGACCACGCCACGGATCTCCTCGATCTCGGCGCGGGTGACCGGCTGATGATAGGCGATGATCGCCAGCATCTCGATCGCCGCGCGCGACAGCCGCCGCGTCTCGGTGCTCTCCCGCGTCATCAGCCAGGATAAATCGCCGGCGGTGCGAAAGGTCCATTTGTTGGCGACACGAACCAGATTCACGCCGCGCGAGGCGTAATCCGCCTGCAACTGCGCCAGCGCCAGCTTGATATCGACGCCATCGGGCATCCGCTTGGCCAGCGCCGCCTGGTCGAGCGGCTCGGTCGAGGCGAACAGCAGCGCCTCCAGCAGCCGCAACTCTTCTGGCCGCGCTTCCGGATCGACAGCACGCTCCCCGACATCGGCGACGCGTTTTTCCGCCAAGCTTGCCATGGGTCGGTCTCCTTCTTCCACTTATTACTCGGCCGACAGATCCGGCGCGGTCATCGCGCCCGATACCGGTTGCGGCGGTCGTTTTCGAAAAAACAGCGGCGCGAACGCCTCTTTCTGGTTCAGCTCCATCTCGCCCTCCCGCACCAACTCCAGCGCGGCGGCAAAGCTCGAGGCGAAGACGGTGGCCTTTTGCGCCGGATCAGAGATGAAGTTGAGCAGGTATTCGTCGAGGCAGTTCCAATCGTCGGCGAGGCCGACCAGCCGCTCCAGCGACGCCCGCGCTTCCGCCAGCGACCACACCGTGCGTTTGGTCAGATGCACCGTCGCCAGCACGCGCTGCTGACGCTGCGCGGCGTAGGCGGTAAGCAGGTCGAACAAGGTGGCGGTAAAGCGAGGGTGGCGGATTTCGGCGATAGCTTCCGGATTGCCGCGCGGAAAAATGTCGCGCTGCAATTGCGGACGGTTCATCAGCCGGTTCGAGGCTTCGCGAATGGCCTCGAGCCGGCGCAGCCGGTTGGCGAGCGCGGTCGCCATTTCCTCGGCGCTCGGCCCGTCCGCCGTTGCGGGTTCGGGCAACAGCAGCCGCGACTTCAGGAAGGCGAGCCACGCCGCCATCACCAGATAGTCCGCGGCAAGCTCGAGCCGGATCTTTCGGGCCGCCTCGATGAAGACCAGATATTGGTCGGCCAGCGCCAGGATGGAAATCCTGGTGAGATCGACCTTCTGCTGCCGTGCCAGCGCCAGCAGCAGGTCGAGCGGGCCCTCATAGCCCTCGACGTCAACGACCAGCGACGGCTCGCCATCGGCGATTTCAGCCGGCCGTCCGGTTTCAAACGATAGAATCTCCGCGCTCATGCGCCCGCCATCCCTGCCCGCTCAATCAACGCATCCAGTTCGGCCCGCGCCCTCGGCCGATCGAACGGCTGCGGCGGCTGGCGCGACGCCAGCGCCCGCGTGGCCCGCTGCAGCGCCTGGCCCGACAATTCCGGGGTCTCACGGGCGACCTCGCGCATTTCGTCGAGCTTGCCGTTGCAATGCAGAACCATATCGCAGCCGGCGGCGAAGATGGCCCTGGTCCGCTCGGCGATCGATCCCGCCAGCGCGTTCATGGACACATCGTCACTCATCAACAAACCCTGGAACCCGATCGCGCCGCGAATCACTTGCGCGATCATTGTCGCAGAAGTCGTGGCCGGATGGGCGGGGTCCAGCGCGCTAAACACAACATGTGCGGTCATCGCCATCGGCAGGTCAGCCAGCGGTCGAAACGCCGCGAAATCGGTCCGTTCCAGCTCCATTTTGGGCGTATCGACCTCGGGCAGCCTGAAATGCGTATCCGCGGTCGCTCGTCCATGGCCTGGAATATGTTTCAGCACCGGCAATATTCCACCCTGTTGCAGCCCCTCCGTCACCGCGCGGGCAATCGCCGCGACCTTGGTCGGCTCGGTTCCATAGGCCCTATTGCCGATCACGGCGTCGGCGCCGGCCACCGGCATATCGGCCAGCGGCAGGCAGTCGACATTGATCCCGCTCTCATGGAGGTCGGCCGCGATCAGCCGCGCACTCAACCGGGCCGCCGTCAGCCCAAGCTCGGGATCGATGTCGTACAGCGCACCAAAAACCGCGCCGGGTGGATAGACCGGCCAGTTCGGCGGGCCAAGCCGCTGCACCCGGCCACCCTCCTGATCGATCAGGACCGGCGCCTCGGGGCTACCCAGCTCTGTCCGCAGTTCGCGAACGAGCTGAACGACCTGGTCCGGTGCCTCAATATTCCGTTTGAACAGAATGAACCCCCACGGGCGCTGCGACCGGATGAATTCGCGCTCGGCGGCGTTCAATTCCGGTCCGGATATGCCCGTGATGAAGGCCCGCGTGCTCATGGGGGCCGATTAGCCAGCACGCGGCCTGAGGGTCAAGGAAACCGCCGTTAATTCCTTTGGATGACGCACTGTCCGCCCGCGGTCTTCAGACTGCCGCAAAATTGCGACGCTTCTTCCGAGGATCCGAAGGGACCCACCATGGCGCGGTAATAGACCCCCCTTTCGCCGAGATCCGCACGTTTGATCAACGGCGACCGCGATCCCAGCACGGTTGGGAACTTGCCCTGCAGGACCCGGTACGAGGCCTGGGCGTCCGCTTCGTTGCGCTGCGAGGACACCTGGACCAGATACCCGCCGCTGGGCGCGGCAGGCGCCGTGGTGGCCAAGCGGGTTCGCGGCTCCGCGACGGGCGTGGTTTGGGCGGCCTGCGGCGTCAGCGATAGCGGCGTATTGGCGCTGGAAGCATTGGCATTGACGGGCGAAGGATGCTGGACTGGGGCCGCCGCGCGCGGGGCGACTGGCGGCTTCGCCGCCGGGACTTGCTCGTCCGTCGCGGGCGCCGCGGCTGCGTCAGCCTGGTCGCCGCGAACCGAAAAAGTCTTGATCTTGTGTGGCTGGTTGCTCGGCAGCGTGCCATTGCCGGCGCTCGGCGGTGGCGGCGCGTTGGGGGCCACGCTCGCCACCGAAGGTGGATTGGCGTTTGGGTTCAGCACCGGAAACACCATCCGCGGCGCCGAATTAGCGCTGGCGGTAGCGTTGACGTCGACCGGCGCTTCTTCGCGCGGGACGATCTTTTCGGTACCGTCGCCTGACGCCAGGCGGTCCGGCACCTTGGCGGCTGCCTCAGCGGATACCGGTGCGATCTTGGTCGGCGATGTGTCCGCCTTGATGATCGGAGGCTCACCACCGTTGCGGGGCGTTCCGACATAGGTGCGGTAGGCAAAGGCGGCGCCGGTCCCCACCACGGCCAGCGCGAGGACGGCGGCGACGGTGGCGATGCCGCCGCGGCGTTTTGGCGCCGGTTCTTCGGGCGCGTCACCATAGCCGGGATGATAACCGTAGGGATCGTTCGCAAACGCCCGATCGGGCTGTGCCGGCTCGGCGTCGGAATCGTACTGCCCATACAGCGCGTCGTCGTAGCGCGACGGATCGGCTTCCTGATCGTCGTCCGCGTATGACGCTTCCTGATAGTCCGGTTCCGGCGCGGCATGCTGTGCGGCATAACGCTGCACCGGATGCACGGAGCTCGGATAGTCCTGCTGCTGCGGCACTTCCTGCCGCGCGACGTGCTGCATCCACGGCGGTGGCCCGGCGGGAGGATCATCCTCGACTTCCTCGGGCGCCTCGTAATG
>JBDTKD010000389.1:0-4088 GCA_039935515.1 Bradyrhizobium sp. | reverse complement strand
CCGGCCGGCCATGTGATCTGCATGACACTGACCCTGATAATTGTGGCGGCTATCGGCATCGTCTGGCTTGCCGAGCGCAGTGCCGAACATTTCGCGCTGGCGATGGCCGCGCAGTGTTTCGGTGCCGCGGTGCTGCTGTTCGCCGTCGGCGATCTCGAACGCGCGGTTCTGCTGTCGTCGTTCCTCGCTTTGGCGGTGTTCGGCGCGTCCAGCGTCAAATACAACCATAGCGGCCGGAAACTCGTTGTCGCGGATTTGCCGCTGGCGTTTGCCGGCACGGTCCCGTTCTTTCTGGTGCAATATCCGCTGGCGGTGGCGGCCGTCGTCGCCGGCGGCATCACGCTCATCCTCGCCGCCGTCGCCGCACTGTATTTGCCGGGGCCACCGGTGGCCCCGGCGGTTCAAGTCCTGGTGTTCGGCACGGCCGTGATCGGCCTGGTCGCAGCCTACCGGGCAAGCGGCGGAGCCATTGCGTTGCAGCGGATCGCGACGCAGCGGCGGTGTTTTCTTTCAAGCTTTGTCGCTTCCCTGCTCGACCCGCTTTCCTGGCGGCAGTTCGGCGGCCTCGCGCTGAGCGATATCGCCAGCGACCCGTTGCCGCTCACCGCGGCGATACCGGCACGCAGCGTCGACTATCCCGACATCATCGTGATCCAGCACGAATCGATCTTCGATCCGCGCGTCTACGGGCTTCCCGTTGAACCGGTCGTCGAGGCCTTTCTGTCTCCGAAAAATGCGCTCTATGGCAGCCTCAACGTCGATATTTTCGGCGGCGGATCATGGCAATCCGAATTCAGCCTGCTGACCGGCCTTTCCAGCGCCAGCTTCGGCTCCAACGCCTATTTTCTTTTCAGTCGCGGCGTCGGCCGATTCCACAACAGCCTTCCGCATTGGCTGACGGCGCTCGGATATCGGACGACGCTCGCGTCGAGCTGTCGCCGCAACTTTCTCAACTATGATGCATTCTACCGCTCGATCGGCATCGGCGAGCGGATTTTTGCCGATGATTTTCCACTGCCTTTCGATGTTCGCCGATTCGAGGTGACAAATTCCGACGCCTTGTTTCTCGACGCGGCCATCGGCGCCCACACAAGGCGGATTGCCGGCAATGCCGCGCCGCGGTTTCTCTATGCGCTGACCAACTTCAATCATGGCCCGCACAACCGGCGGCTCGCTGCTCCCGGACGCTTTGAGCGCGAACGCGCCTTCGCCGCCGCAAGCCTCCCCGATCCGCATTATGCGGAATACTACGCCCGGCTGGTGGAAACGGCCGTGACCTGGAGCGGGCTCAAATCCGAACTTGCAACCCGTTTTCCCAAGCGACCGATGCTGATCATCCACTATGGAGACCATCAACCGGTGATGACGCGGCGGATCGAGGCGAAGCTCAAGCTCCCGATCGATGCCGGGCGCCAGTTCCGCACCTTCTATGCCATCGAGGCCCTGAATTATGGCACGAACCGGCTTGTTGCCGGGCGCGGCAAGGATCTGGATATTGCCTTTCTCGGCACGGTCGCCCTGCAGCAGGCGGGCCTGCCGCTCGACGAGATTTTCGCCACCCGCGCGAGCCTGCTCGAGCAGTGCGGCGAGTCCTACTTCGCGTCATCCTCGGAGCGCAAGCGCCGCTTCCACCGCACGCTGGTCGACCTCGGCGTGATCGAGGTGGCGCCTGCCGTGCGCTATCAATTCTGATGAGGCGTCAGCCTCGCGGCTTCATCCTTCGAGACGCGGCGAAGCCGCCGCTCCTCTGGATGAGGTCTGAGATCCTCATGGTGAGGAGCGCGGCAACGCCGCGCGTCTCGAACCACGAGGCCGCCGGATGCACGCCTGTAACTCGACCCGGCCGGGACCAGCGTGCGATCACTTGGTCAGCGGGCAGCCGCTGTCCTTGGCCGACGGGAATGCCTTGTCGCCCGGCACGACGGCGAGCTGCTTATAGTAGTCCCACGGCTTCTTCGATTCCGATGGCTTCTTGACCTCGAACAGATAAAGGTCGTGCACCATGCGGCCGTTGGCCAGAACCTTGCCGCCCTGGGCGAACATGTCGTCGACCGGCAGCTCCTTCAGCTTCTTGACGACGGCGTCGGAGTCCTTGGTGCCGGCCGCCTTGACCGCCTTCAGATATTGCAGCGTCGCCGAATAGGTTCCGGCCTGGATCATGTTGGGCATCCGGCCGGTGCGCTTGAAGAAGCGCTCGGAGAACGCGCGCGATCGATCATCGCGGTCCCAATAAAAGCCCTCGGTCAGGATCAGGCCCTGCGCCGCCTGCAGCCCGAGACCGTGCACCTCCGCCAGCGTCATCAACAGGGCGGCGAGTTTCTGGCCGGCGGAAACAATACCGAATTCCGCCGCCTGCTTGATCGCATTGGCAGTATCGAGTCCGGCATTGGCGAGGCCCAGGATTTTGGCTTTCGAGCTCTGCGCCTGCAGCAGGAACGAGGAAAAGTCCGACGAATTCAGAGGAATCCGGACCGAACCCAGCACCTTCCCGCCATTCGCGGTGACGATCTCGCTGGTGTCCTTTTCGAGCGCATAGCCGAAGGCGTAGTCCGCGGTGAGGAAGAACCAGGTGTCGCCGCCAGCCTTGACCAGCGCGCCGCCGGTGCCGACCGCGAGCGCGTGGGTATCGAACGCCCAATGGAAACCGTAGGGCGTGCAGGCGTCGCCGGTGAGGCGCGAGCTCGCGGCGCCGACGACAATGTCGATCTTCTTCTTTTCCCTGGACAGCTCCTGCACGGCGAGCGCGACCGACGAGGTCGTCAGCTCGGTGATCATGTCGACGCCCTCGACCTCGTACCAGCGCCGCGCGATGCTGGTGGCCAGATCGGGCTTGTTCTGATGGTCGGCCGTGACCATCTCGATCTTCTGGCCGAGCACCGTGCCGCCAAAATCCTCGATCGCCATCCGCGCCGCCTCGACCGAATATTTTCCGCCATAATCGGCGTAGACTCCGGACTGGTCGTTGAGGATGCCGATCTTGACGCCCTGCGCCGTGGCCGGCGCGGCGAGCAGCAGGCCGCCGAGCGCGACGGCAGCCCATAATCCGGATTTCATGTCTGCCTCTCCGACATTTCCATTTTCCGCATCATCAATCCGCAACCCGGGCCTCGCGACGCGGCCGCGGGTCGGCCAGGCGACGCACCAGCATGTAGAAGATCGGCGTGAAGATCAGCCCGAACATGGTGACGCCGAGCATCCCGAAAAATACGGCGACGCCGACCGCCTGGCGCGTTTCGGATCCCGAACCGGAAGAAAGCACCAGCGGCAATACGCCGAGAATGAACGCAAACGAGGTCATCAGAATCGGACGCAACCGCAGCCGGCATGCCTCGATGACGGCGTCGAGGCGGTCGCGGCCCTCGAGCTCGATGTCACGCGCGAACTCGACGATCAGGATCGCATTCTTGGCGGCCAGCCCGACCAGCACCACGAACCCGATCTGGGTCAGGATGTTGACGTCCTGTCCCATGATCCGGACACCGACGGTGGCCGCG
The DNA here is from genome assembly GCA_039935515.1 of Bradyrhizobium sp. Classification (GTDB taxonomy): domain Bacteria; phylum Pseudomonadota; class Alphaproteobacteria; order Rhizobiales; family Xanthobacteraceae; genus Bradyrhizobium. The sequence continues at coordinate 594 of JBDTKD010000389.1, read as the reverse complement.
AGCAGGCACATCGGCACGATCAGGATGACCGCAAACGGCAGGCTCCAGCTGCCATATTGCGCGGCCAGCACCAGAAACACGAACAGCACGCAGATCGGAAATACGCAGAGCCCGGAATTGCCGCCGGTGACCTGCTGATAGGACAGGTCGGTCCACTCGTAGGAAAATCCGCTCGGCAGCGTCTGTTCCGCGAGCCGCTTCATGGTGTCGATGGCGGTTGCCGAACTCGTTCCGGGCGTGGTGTCGCCCTGCAATTCGGAAGCCGGGTAGAGGTTGTAGCGCGCGACACGATCCGGCCCGGCGATGTCGCGGAAGTCCACGACATTGCCGAGCGGCACCATGTCGCCGGCGCTATTGCGGGTGCGCAGGCGGGCAAGATCGGCAGTCTCTTTGCGGAACGGCAGGTCCGCCTGCGCGGTGACGTGATAGGTGCGGCCGAGAATATTGAAGTCGTTGACATAGGCTGAGCCGAAATAGGTCTCGATCGCATCGGTGATGCTTTGAATGGGAACGCCGGGCTTCTGCGCCTTGATGCGGTCGATGTCGACGAACACCTGCGGGGTATTGGCGGTGAACGGCGAGAACACCGAAGTC
>JBDTKD010000388.1:0-11379 GCA_039935515.1 Bradyrhizobium sp. | reverse complement strand
CGCCACGTTTTGCAGCAGCGTCAGCATGTTCGCGGTGGTGAGGAAGCCAGGCAGCGCAATCGCGAAGACGGCAAAAAGGGCGGCGAAAACCGCAAACACGATTCCCTGCTGTCCGACGTTCCTGATCCCCATCCCAACTTCTCTTGGTTCTTGATCTTTTGCCGGCGATGTTGGCTCGCTTTGATTGCGAATGCAACCAGCGTTCGGCCGGGAAATTCCGGCGGGCGGTTTTTCATTGCTAAATTTGCGCGCAGACCGCAATCTCCTGAACGAGCAAGGCCGCCGGGGCGGACGGGCTCGCTTCGTTGCCAGCAAGCCGAAACCTCGGGCGCCGCAGTGAAACCGCGAGTCGCATCCGCCTGCCAGGTGATCGCGGCCGGATGTAGTGTCGGCCGGTCAGGCGAAGACAACCGATGAGGACACGATGGGCTTGATCTTGATTCTTGTCGTTGCGGCCATTCTGTACACCCTCGGCTCGGCTCGGGTGTTGAGGCAGTATGAACGCGGCGTGGTGTTTTTCCTCGGCAAGTTCGAAATCGTGCGGGGCCCGGGGCTGACGCTGATCTTCGTTCCCATTCAGCAGATGGTGCGGGTCTCGCTGCGGACCGTCACCATGCAGATCCCGTCACAAAAGATCATCACCAAAGACAATGTGTCGATCGATATCGCGGCGGTCGCCTACTATCACATCACCGATCCGGAAAAAGCCGTGATCGCGATCGAGAACGTCTACAACGCGATCAACCAGATCAGTCAGACCACCGTGCGCAATGTGGTGGGACGTTTCAGCCTCGATCAGCTGCTCTCGGATACCTCCAGCATCAATGACCAGATCAAGAACGTCATCGACCAGCATACCGAGCCTTGGGGCACCCAGGTCACGGCGGTCGAGATCAAGGACATCACGCTGCCGGATAACATGCAGCGGGCGATGGCCAAGGAAGCCGAGGCTGAGCGCGAGCGCCGCGCCAAGATCGTCGCCGCCGAAGGCGAATACCAGGCGGCGGTGAAACTCGGCGAGGCTGCCGACATCATCACTCAGCATCCGGTGGCTCTGCAGCTCCGCACTCTGCAGACCATGGCGGAAATCTCGGTTGAGAAGAATTCCACCATTATCTTCCCGGCCCAATTCATGACCACCGTGCAGGAGGCGATCGCGCTGCTGTCAAAGGACTCCGCAGCGAAATAGCGGCTGCCCCGCCACGGCCTTTTCAAGCCAGGTCAATTTCATTTCCGGGCAAATCTTGCCGGGGTGGCCTTCGCGGCACGGCAAGTGGATTGATTTCCAACGAAAATTTTCTGGCCTGGGATTTGCTTTGCAAGGGGCAGGGCCGTTTGTGTGCGTATGCGCAATCGCAATGGAGATTGATCATGTCACACCATCATATGCTGCCGCCGATCGTCTATGCGCCGCAGCCGAAGCCAAAGAAGATCGAGCCGCGAAAGAGCCGCATCCGGATGCACGGCGGGTACGGCGCCGCCGACGCCGGCGAGGTCGCGGAGGCTTTCGAATCGGGCGAGCCGCCGGCACCGGTCGGCCACATGCTTGCGCCTGAAAATTTCGTGCCGGTCGAGGGTGCTGAAAGAAAGCCGCCGCAGCCGCAGGGACGCTTGAGCGAAGGCACCCTGAAAGTGATGTTGCAGGTGCAGGAGCTGGATCAGGCGAAGCCGGCTTGAGGCTCAGCACCGCGGCTTCATCCTTCGAGACCCCGCGCAAACAGCGCGGCTCCTCTGCATGAGGTCTGCCAGCCCCTCATGGTGAGGAGCGCGGCAACGCCGCGCGTCTCGAACCACGAGGCCCCTCGATGCACTGTCATGATTCTAGCCGCCGGAGGCTGCGAACTTTGCCAGCATCGCATCGAATGCCGATTTGACGCGGCGGACGGCCGGGTCCTTGTAAGGGAATTCCCTGTTGTCGTCATGGACCAGCATCGAGGCATTGACCTCGAACACCACAAGATTTCCACCGACGTCCAGGCCGCAATCGATGCCGAAATATTCAAGACCGATGCGCTCGCCGATCTCCTGCAGCGCCCGGTGATGGCCCGCGTTGAAGACGACAGCCGGATCGCTCAGGAACGCGGCCTCTTCCTGTTGCATCCAGGGCTGATTGGCCATGTCGGTGTTGACGTGATGCACCTTCCAGCCGTCCGCGATCGCAAGATGGTACGGCAGGATCTGATTATCGACGAAAATGAAGCGGTATTTCCGGAAATATCCGTCCGTGGAGCGGTAGTCGGCGTATTCGATGAAATAGCGGTCGGTATCGGCAGGTTGCGCCAGGTATGCCGTGAGTTCGGCCGGACCATCGATCTTTTCGAAATCGTCGCCGCCATGGGTCCCGGCCGGCCGGGCCAGGATGGCGGATGCCGGCGGAAAGGCGGCCTGCAATTTCTCAACGGAAAGTGCGGTACCGGCCTTTTGGCGCACGATGTTCGGGATGCGGCAGCCGGCTATGTCCGTCAGCAAATGTGCGACTGCATCGCGCGTGGTCCGCAGGATATTCCGGGGATGGTTGATGGTCGGCTTGCCCAGCGCTTCGACCAGATCGGCGGCCAGCGGCAGCATCGCTGCCGCCTGATCCACGTCCGAGATCAGGTTGACGACCACCTGAACGCCCTGTTTGAAGGCTTCGGCGCCGTAGCCGTGCGACTCGAACAACGCGAGGGTGTCGGTATCGTAGGCCGCATTCTTGAACAGATATTCGGTCGGTGTGTTGCCGCCGAACGGGGCGTACAGCGCGAGCACGCGAAAATCCGCCGGCGATTTGATGGCCGGCCGCCGGATCAAAGGCTGGATTGCCGCGGCTTGCGCATAGGTAGCCCGCGCTGCTTCGATCTCACCTCGCCGCTGCCTGATGCCGCCGAGCCAGTACAGGCTGTCGGCATCGCGCGGATTGAGCGCGATGGCCTGCTGGAAACATTCGACCGCCGATTCCTCCTCGTTCAGCTCATAGTGAACCTTGCCGAGCTGATGACGGATCGGGCCGTCCTGCGGCCGCTCGCCGATCAGCTCCAGCAGCATCGCCCTTGCGATCAGGTATTGCCTGGTGGCGATCAGCGCCTGAACCAGATTGGTGCGCGATGCCCAATGGGACGGATTTGTCCTCAGCGCCTGAAGATAAAACGCGACCGCTTCCCGGGGTTTGCCGGTCTTGACGTGCACGTTGCCCAGATTGCACCAGCACGACGTCAAATCAGGCGCCAACCGCAATGCAGCCTTGTAGTTGACGGCGGCCTGCTCGAGATCGCCCCGCACCATCCAGGCGTTCCCGAGATGGGAATGCAATTCCGAAATCGTCGCGGTCGAAACCTGTCCTGCGGGTTCGGCTGCAGCTGCTGCAAGTCCGCATTGATAGGCGGCGATGGCATCGTCGTTGCGGTTTGCGCTGTAATGTCCCTGACCGATCCGGAGCCAGTTGGCCGCGGCGGAAGGGGCCTGCTCGGCCGGGCTACGGGCGGCCAATGCGGGTGCGGTCATGGATTTGCGCCTCGGTTCCGTGAAGGTGACCGAACCATGAAGATTCTTGGTAAACAAAGTCTTGTCGCGGCCGTAGCCGGCCGGCGGTCTGCTTCCGGCCGTTTCAAACATGGGGCCCGGAAACATCCGGCAATGTCGGTACGGGCCGCGAAAGACCGCCGAAATTAGCCGATACGCGGCGGCGGCGAATCAGCAGATAGTGGGGTGGTTGAAAACCGCTCATCGCCCCAACGCCCGGGGCAGCCAGACTTTGCTGAGATCGTGACCGGACTGAACCAGAACGCGGCTGCGGTGTTGCCTGACAGTGCCGGCGACGGCCGCGGCTGGGCTCCCCGGCTGGCGCAGGAATTGCGGCTGCGGCAGCTCGATGATCTGCTCGCGGCGCCGACCGCCGCGGGCGTCGCCATCGCAGCGGAAATCGAGCGGGCCGCACTTCTTGGCGCCCTCGGTCAGCGACAGCAGGCGCAACTCGCCTTCATCGATATCCTGCGCCGCGCGCCCGAGAATTTCAGCGCGCTGAACGAATTCGGCACGCTGCTGGCGACTATGGGCGCCATCGATGCCGCCTGCCGCGTCTACGCCGAGGCGATCCTGCACCACCCGCGAAACCCGATGGGGCATGTGAACCTGGCCAATTTGCTGCTTCGCGCCAACCGGCATGCCGAAGCGCGCGCTCACTACGAAGCGGTTTTGCGTCTCGATCCGGATTATGCGGAGGCGCATCAGGGGCTGGGCGCCGTGCTGTCCGATACCGGCGACCGCAGGGTTGCGCGATATCATTTCGAGAAGGGCTTTCGCCATCACGCGGTTTCAACGCTGCCGTACCGCGGCACCAAGCCGCCGGTGACCTTGCTGCAACTGGTCTCATCGGGCGGCGGCAACATTCCCACCGCCGCGTTGCTGGATGATTGCACCTTTCTGACGTCGGTAATTGTTGCGGACTATCTCGATCCGCAGGTGGCGCTGCCGCCGCATCAACTGATCTTCAACGCCATCGGCGATGCCGACCTCTGCGAACCGGCGCTTCAGGCAGCGATCCGCTTGATCGCGCGCACCACCGCGCCCGTGATCAACGATCCCCGCGCGGTGATGAAAACCGGCCGTATCGACAACGCCATCAGGCTTGGCGACGTGTCCGGCGTGGCAACCCCACGGACCGTCGCCATCGCGCGCGAGGTCCTGGCCGGTCCAGACGGCGCGAGTTCGGTGGCGGCGCGGGGATTTACGTTCCCGCTGTTACTGCGCTCTCCTGGCTATCATACCGGGCGCAATTTCAATCTGGTGGAGCAGGCGGCGGAATTGTCCACGGCGGCGGCGAGCCTTCCCGGCGATGAACTGCTGGTCATCGAATATCTCGATGCTCGTGGCGATGACGGCAACGCGCGGAAATACCGGGTGATGATGGTCGGCGGTCAAGTCTACCCTTTGCACCTGGCGATATCGCGGAATTGGAAAGTGCATTATTTCACGTCCGACATGGCCGACCAGCCGGACCATCGTGCCGAGGAGTCGCGTTTCCTCGCCGATATGCCGGCCGCGCTTGGTGATAAGGCGATGGCGGCGCTGGAGCGGATCCGCGACGTGCTTGGTCTCGAATATGCCGGTGTCGATTTTGGGCTCGGTCGCAACGGCGATCTGTTGCTGTTCGAAGCCAATGCCACCATGGTGATCGCCGCCCCCGACGCTGATGAACGCTGGGCCTATCGGCGCACGGCCATCAGCCGCATCATCGAAGCCGTCATTGCCATGATCATGCAAAAATCCACCGCGGCGCCCCGAACCTGCGTTCGCAGATAGGAACCTCGCAGCGATCAGGCGCTTATAGATAGGAAGTCCCACCTCCCGGGACTTCCCCTCAACTGAACCCGCCCGGCGCGCGTTGACGCCCGCGGCGGGTTTTCTTTGTTTGCTGGTCGACGGAACCAGCGGCCACGCATCGCATTGATTTTTTGGCGCGGTGGACGCAAAAAACCCGAAAGACTTCAAAGGCGTTTCCCGGAAATAAGGATGTCGCGATGCCGAAGGAAAACGATCTCGAAGGCGTGCAGGATCAGGGCGGCAAACATGGCGGCCAGAAGGGCATGCCCGAGCCCGAGCCCAAGCCCCCGCATCGTCCCGATCAGGAGAAGGCGCACAATCAGAAGGGAGATCAGCCGCGACACAAAGCGGCCGTCCCGGGGACGGATGGATAGACCAGGATGAGCAGAGCCTTCGTGCGGGAGCAGGATATCGACAGCGTCGAAGCTCTGCCCGATCGAGCGGTCTCGGAGCATCCAAACTTTGTCACCGAGGTGGGGCTGGCCCGAATCGACGCCGCGATTGCCGAGGCGCGAACGGCGCATGGGCTGGCGCAGGCTGCTTCGGATCGCGCCTCGATGGCTTCGGCCGCGCGCGAGTTACGGTACTGGAGCGCGCGGCGCGCGACCGCGCAGGTCGTCGCCGGGTCGAATGACGTCTCGAAAGTCCGCTTCGGCGCCACCGTAACCATTACGCGTGGCGATGGGCGCGAGCAGACCTTTCAGATCGTCGGAGAAGATGAGGCCGATCCAGCTCAAGGATCGGTCTCGCATGTCTCGCCGCTGGCTCGGGCGCTACTTGGAAAGAGCATCGGCGATGTCGTCCGCGCGGGTAACGGCGACGCTGAAATCATCACGATCGCCTGACCGGCGGCGAAGCGATCGGGTGGGGCGTCACTGTCCGAACAGGCCCAAGCGGGGCATTTCCGGCGGCGGTGGCTCGGGCTGATCCATCGCTGCGAATTCCTGGTCGTCCCGATCCCGCATCATCCGCCTGACCGCCACGGTGGCGACCTCCAGCTCTCTCTGCTTGCGTCGACGTTGTGCGAATTTTCTCGCATCGGCGCGCTTCCTTTCGGCGGCCTTGGCCTCAGCGGCCTCAGCCATGCGGGCCTTTTCTGCAATCGACTTTTCAGCACTTGCCTTTTCGGCGCTCACCTGCGGGGCGGTGCTGCGAGCCGGTTCGGGCGCCCTTGCCTCGGCTGGAACGGGGGCTGGTTCGGCCGCTGCCGGTGGTGGAGCTGCCGGGGCGGACGTCGCAGCCGGCGCGGCCATGGCAACGACTTCGGGCTTCGCCGCGGGCGCCGCTTGCGCAGCGCCCTTGCTGTCCTGTCCCTCCGCCGCCAGGCGTTGCAGCCGGTTCGGCGGGTCCTGATGCGTCGGGTTGGCCAGCATGTAGCCACCGGCAAATCCGGTTGAGAGGATGACAACAACGGATCCCACCCCCGCCAGATAAGACGTTGTGCTGAAAGCCATGCGCTGCGCTCCTTCGGAATAGACGAAGAGGCAACAGAGGAAATTAGCAACCGTTCCGAGGCCGCCTCGGAATTCTTTCGCAATCCGGTTCCTCCCTGGCTGTAAAGTTCCTGATCAACTCCGTAGTTCCGCGATGCGCTGAAGGGTGTGCTAGGTCGCGGCCGCGGCTTTGTCGCGGCGGGCCTGAATGGCTTCCTCCACGCTCTGGAACAGATGATCCGATCCAAGCAATTGCTTGATGCCAAAGCGCTCGATTGCATCCTGTGCCCGTGCCGATTCGAGCCGGGCGATCGCAAAGTCGATGGCGGCCGCGTGGCAGGCGCCGATGGTGTCGCTCAGGACCTGCGCGGCGGTGAAGTCGATCTCCACGATGCCCGTCGCCTCGAGCACGATCAACCGTGGCGGCTCTCGCGCGGCTTGCAGCAGTCCCATCAGATCCCGCCGGAAATGATACGCATTGAGAAAGGACAGCGGAGCCTGAAAGCCGGCGACGATCACCCTGGATTCGGTTTCGCCGCGGATGTTTGGACTCGACGGCCACCAGATGGAGGTCCCCGGCACCCGTTCAAACAGGATGAGCCGGGCGCGGCTTGTGCTCCAGACGCCGTGCAGCAGCGAGAGCGCTATTCCAATGCCGACGCCTTGTTCGATTGGCAGGATGATGATGGCTACGGCGGTCGCGACGATCAAAAGAAATTCGGCAAGCGACTGGCGGTAAATCGAAACGATCTGGCTGACCCGGATGATCCGCATGGCGACGAACAGCAGGACCCCGCCGAGTGCGGCCTGGGGCACATGGCGCAACAGGCCACCGCCGAATCCGAGCAGCACCAGGATGATCGCGGCGGCGACGAGAACGGCGAGCTGCGACCGGCCGCCGGTCTCCGAAACAATGGCGGTGCGCGGCGGGCTGGCATTGACCGGAAATCCGGCGATCAGGCCCGCGACGATGCTGCCGGCTCCGACCCCGATGAAATCGCGATCGACATCCGGCGGCTGACCGGGATCCGATGCGAACGATCGCGTTGTCGCCGCCGTCTGCACCATGACAATGACGGCAATGATGAGGGTCAGCGGCACCAGTTGCAGCCATTTCCCGATCGGCACGTCCGGAAGGGTGAAGGTCGGCAGCGCCACCGGGATATTGCCGATAACCGCGACGCCCCGGCTTTCGAGGCCCGCGAACACCACGATAGCGGCCGCGGCGATCAGCCCGATCAGGGCAGCCGGAATCCGGGCGTCGATCCGTTCCGCAATCGCGATCAGCGCGGGCACGCCAAGGCCGATGCCAAGCGCGTAGAGATTGGCCTGCGGCAGTTGCTCCAGCAGAGTCGCAAGGCGCTGCAGCATCGCACCTTGCGGCGAGGGCAACCCGAGGACGGCCGGCATCTGCGAGATCAGGATGTGAATGGAGATGCCGGCGAGAAAGCCGACCGTGACCGGGATCGACAGCAAATCCGCGATCCAGCCGAGACGGAACATGCCGCCGGCGACCAGCACGAGACCGACCATGAGCGCGAGCGCGCCGGCGAGCGCCGCATATTCCGACGAGCCGGCAACGGCCAGCAACGCGAGGCCGCCGGCAAAGATCGGCGTGATGTCGAATCGGCGCCGCTCGACAGCAAGCGGTTGCTGCCGAAAACGGCGAAGGCCAGCGATCCCGCAAGAAACGCGAAAAACCCGATCTGCGGCGAAAACCCTCCCAGCCGCGATGTCGCGAGCTGTTCAGGGATGGCAACGGCGGTAAGCGTAATTCCGGCGACCAGGTCGCTGGTCAGGAACGCCAGACGATAGCCCCGCAGGGAGCGCAACACCGGCCAGGGATCGATCTTGTCCGCAGCGCGGGATGTTTCAATCATGCGTCGCCCCACCAAAAGCCCAGCCGGCCGCGACTTTATCGGGAACCTTGCCTTGAGTCCTGCGGCAAGCCGCAATCGAGGGATTTGATGGTATGCCCGGATCCAATCTGAAATGGACTGTGGCGCCCTTCGATCTGATTTATTCCATCGAACAAGCCTGTTTTATCGCCCGCGCAGCCACGGAACGGCCTTGCACCAAGGCCGGGAGCGATCATAATCGTTGCGCCGGGCATCATGATGGGGGACTAACCATGGCTACGGTGGTGACGGAGGCTCGTCGATCCGCGACGTCGACGCGCTGGATTCAGCTTGTGCTCGGGCTGATCGCGATGATGTCGATCTCGAGCCCGCAATATGTCTGGACACTTTTCACCAAGCCGCTGCAGGAAGCCCTGGGGGCGACACTGCCCGCCATCCAGGTCACCTTCACGATCCTCATCGTCCTGCAAACCTGGCTTTCGCCGGTACAGGGCTATCTCATCGACCGGTTCGGCGCCCGCACCCTGATTGCGGCCGGCTGCCTGTTGTCCGGCTTCGGCTGGATCAGTTCGGCCTTTGCGACCAACCTGACCATGCTTTATTTGACCTACGGGCTGTTCTGCGGCATCGGCACCGGCATTGTTTATGTCGGGATCATCGGGCTGATGGTCCGGTGGTTTCCGGATCGCCGCGGTTTGGCAACCGGGCTGGTCGCTGCCGGGTACGGCTTCGGCGCCATCCTGACCACGTTCCCGATCGACACCATGATGAAGCAGGCCGGCTATCAGCACACTTTGGTGGTGTTCGGCCTCATTCTGGGCGTGGTCGGCGCCGCCGCGGCGCTGGGGATGCGGATGCCGACCGCGGCGGATGTGTTGCCGCCGCCGCCGGCGCTGGCCTCGAAGGCGGGAACGCCGCCTGGCCAGATGCTGCGAAGCCCGGTGTTCTGGCTGATGTTTTTCATGATGACCATGATGTCGACCGGCGGCCTGATGATTATCTCGCAATTCGCGGCATTCTCGCGCGACTTCGGCGTCGCCAATGTCGTGGTATTCGGACTCGCGGCGTTGCCGCTGGCGCTGACCATCGATCGCCTGACCAACGGCCTGACCCGGCCGTTCTTCGGTTTTGTATCGGACCGGATCGGGCGTGAAAATACCATGGCGATCGCGTTCCTGATGGAGGCCGCGGCGGTTACGCTGCTGGTGATGTTCCGCGACAATGCCGTGCTGTTCGTGATCATGTCCGGCCTCGTCTTCTTCGGCTGGGGCGAAATCTTTTCGCTGTTCCCCTCGACCCTGACCGATATCTTCGGTGCCCAGCACGCCACCACGAATTACGGATGGCTCTATGTCGCGCAGGGCGTCGGATCGATCCTCGGCGGCCCGCTTGCGGCCTTGCTGCGCGAGCAGACCGGCAGCTGGCTGCCGGTCTTTGCCATCATCATCGCGATGGACGCGCTGACCGGCATATTGGCGCTGGTGGCGCTGAAGCCGATGCGGCGGGCCTACCTCGCCGCGGCGAAGCGGTAGGAGATTTGGCGAGCGGCTTCGCTCGTCACCCGGCTTTATTGCCGGCAGCGCGTTACTGTCGGCTCCGCAACGGCACCGGATCGGCGTCCGTGCTCTCCAGCGCCAGATGCCTTTCCGTGATCGCATGGTGAAACTGTTCGAACACCAGGCTGAACGCCGACAGATCGCCTTCCTCCAGCGCGCCGTCATCATATGAATGCAGGATCTCGCGAAGAATGCGGTCGACCTCGTGTTGCATGTCGTGCAGTTCGTCGGCTGAGCTTCCAAGCCGCGCCTGGGTAGTGAGTGCGACCACGCGGTCCCGCAAAGCAATGCCTTCGGCTTTCTCGTCGCGTTTCAGATAGCTGCGAAACCACGCGGCCGCCGATCCGAGGCCCGACAACAGCAGCACCACACCCCAGACGTAATCGCTGTATTTTTCGAGGAAGGTTCGCTCGGTCCCGTCGATATAGGCCGCGGCACCGCGATGCGCCGGCAGCGCGGCATCCTTGTCGGTGTCGGGTGTCGCGATGTTGGCCGCCCCCGGCAATTCCTTTGCCAGCGAGGGACGAACGGCGAACAGCTGTCGCGTGAACGTGCCCACGGCCGTATCGGACAGTTCGCGCCGCGCCACGATCAGGTGATTGACGCCTACAGTCTCGATCTTGTCATCCGGCCGCGCCGGCGCCGAGCCGAACGTGCTGCCCGGGATTTCCTCCGATTCATACACGGGATGCCGTTGGGCGATCGCCTCCGAGACATCGATCGGCAGGAATTTCGGCTCGCCGCGATCGCGGGCCGTTGCGGCGATGGCATCGGCCGTGATCTTGCTGTCCAGCGGACCGACCGCCATGAAGGCATCCAGCGTCGCATCGCGCGCCATTTCGCCGATCTGATCGATACCGAACTGAACGGCCTGAACCTTGTCGGGCGCGACGCCGGACTCGCTCAGAATGACCTTGAGCAGGATGACGTTGGCCTGGGTTTTCCCGATCACGCCGATGCGGTGTCCTGCGAGGTCTTCGAGACTCTTTATTTTTGGCGTTGGATTTCTCTTGGATCCTTTGGCCGGCAGGCCCGACGGCGCCCAGAGCACAACGAAATTCTTGCGCAGGATGGCGACCGACTGCGCATCGGCGGGCATGTCGAGGTCGCCGCGTGTCACCGCGAGATCGGTTTTCGACGCCCGCAGCAGCGCGAGGCTCTGCATCGCGCCGTCGGTCGGAATTGGCGCAAGCCGGATCGCACTTTTCTGCCGGGCAAAAGTCTGCGCCAATG
>JBDTKD010000387.1:0-3435 GCA_039935515.1 Bradyrhizobium sp. | reverse complement strand
CGATTTTGCGGCCAGTGCGCGGCTCAAAGACCTCTCGATCGTTCCGGTTAAAGCTGATGATAGTCGATCCGAAAAGCTCGTGGAGCGGCTGATATTCGAATCAGGAAGGCCAGTACTGATGTGTCCGGAAGAATTCGCCGCTGAATTGGAGGTGGTGTTCGGCGAGGTCGCAATCGCATGGGATCATACCGCACCGGCCGCGAGAGCGGTTGGGGATGCAATGCCCTTCCTCCAGGCGGCCTCGAAAATACGCGTGATCACTGCAACCGACAGCAAGACCTTGGCCGAATTGGAGTCCGGGGCAGCGCTTGTAAGCCATCTCGCGGAGCATGGGATCAAAGCTGGGTTCGAAACGGTAGAGCTCGCTGGAAGTTCGGTCGGGAAGGTATTCGAGGCCTATGTAACGGCTAATGCGATTGATCTGCTGGTGATGGGCGCCTATCGCCATTCCCGGCTGAATGAAACCGTATGGGGGGGGTGCGACTAAAACTGTCATCGGACGGCCGCCGTGCTGGGTTATAATGTCCCGTTAGACACTCCGGCAACGGCACTAGTCTAGAATTCAAAATATCCATGCCGGCGTGTTCCAACGGGCAATTGAACTGAATGTCGACCTATCGTTTGGAAAATCTTCTTTCACCCCGTTCGGTCGCGCTGGTCGGAGCGAGTCCCCGCCGGGGATCCGTTGGGCGTGCCATCCTCAAAAATATTCTCAAGGCGAGATTCCAAGGCGAATTTGGACTCGTGAATTCGCACTACGCAGAAATCGACGGTGTGGCTGCGGTCCGCAGCCTCGGTGAGTTGCCGTTTGTCCCTGAACTCGTCGTAATTACCGCGCCGGCAACGGCGGTCGCAGGTCTGATCGATGACGCAGGGAAGCGCGGCACGGCCGGCGCTGTCATCGTCTCCGCGGGGCTTGGCCATGGTGTGGGATCACAGGCGGAAGCCGCCGAACGCGCCGCCCACCAATATGGAATGCGGCTGATCGGGCCGAACTGCCTTGGCATCATGATGCCCGGCGCGGCCCTCAATGCGAGCTTCGCCGCGCATATGCCGTCTGCGGGAAGTCTGGCGCTGATTTCTCAATCGGGCGCCATTGCAACGGGGATGGTGGATTGGGCGGCGCAACGCGGGGTAGGCTTCTCCGGGATCATTTCCATCGGCGACCAGCTCGACGTTGATATCGCCGATCTCTTGGATTACTTCGCGCTGGACCGCAGGACGCACGCCATTCTGCTCTATGTCGAAGCGATCAAGGAGGCCCGCAAGTTCATGTCCGCGGCGCGTGCGGCCGCCAGGATCAAGCCGGTGGTCGTCGTCAAGTCTGGGCGAATGGCGCAGGGGGCAAAGGCCGCCGCGACCCACACCGGCGCGCTGGCCGGCTCGGACGCGGTCTATGACGCCGCGTTCCGCCGTGCCGGGATCCTGCGGGTGTCGGATCTGCGTGAGCTGTTCGACTGCGCCGAGACGCTGGGTCGGGTTGAAGCGCCGCCGGGAAAGCGGCTGGCGATCCTGACCAATGGCGGCGGCATCGGTGTCCTCGCCATCGACAGGCTTGTCGAACTCAGTGGAATTCCGTCAACCATCACACCCGCGGTTCGCGACAAACTCGATGCGGTCTTGCCACCGACATGGTCGGGATCAAATCCGGTCGACATCGTGGGCGATGCCGACGCTGCACGTTATGCGGCAGCGCTCGAGGTGTTGCTGACCGATCCGGGCAACGATGCGATCCTGGTCATGAATGTGCAAACCGCGATCGCTGCGGCCGACGAGATTGCGAATACCGTGACCGGTGTGGTCGAAAATTACCGCAGGAAACATCTTGACCTGGCTAAACCCGTACTGGCGGTTTGGGTCGGTTCGGACCAGAAGGTCAGCGATTTGTTGAGCGGCGCCCGCATTCCAAACTACCCCACCGAAGATGACGCGGTACGCGGCTTCATGCATCTGGTGCAGCATCGCGAAGTGATCGCGACATTGGCACGGGTTCCGCCGGCGATGCCTGGCACGTTTATGCCCGATACCGATCAAGCGCGGCAGATCGTGGCGACGGCCCTGGCGAATGGTCGCCGGTGGCTTGACCCGGTTGAGATCGCGCGGTTGTTCGAAGTCTATCAGATCCCGACGGTGCCGACATTCGCGGCGGTTGACGCCGGGCAGGCTGTCGCTCGCGCCTCGGCGTTGTTTGCTCAAGGCGCGACCGTGGTGCTCAAGATCCTGTCGCCGGACATTGTCCACAAATCCGATGTCGGTGGCGTCGTGCTCAATCTCACCAGTGCCGATGCGGTTCGGAAAGCGACGGCCGACATCCTGGCGCGAGCCAAATCGCTGCGCCCGCAGGCGCGAATTGCCGGCGTCATGGTGCAGGCGATGGTGGTACGGCCCAAGGCGCGTGAGCTGATTCTCGGCCTCGCCGACGATCCGACCTTCGGTACGGTGGTCGTATTCGGGCACGGCGGCACCGCCGTCGAGATCATCAACGACAAGGCGCTGGCGCTGCCGCCGCTCGATCTGCCGCTCGCTCGCGACCTCATCGAGCGCACCCGCGTCTCACGGCTGCTGCGCACCTACCGGGACGTGCCGGCGGTCCAGCCTGATGCCGTCGCGACGGTTCTGGTCAAGCTGGCGCAAATAGCAGCAGATATTCCGGAGGTCCGTGAGCTTGATATCAATCCGTTGCTGGCGGATGAAACCGGTGTACTGGCGGTGGACGCGCGGGTTGCCGTCGGGCAGACGAAGCGAAAGTTCGCAGGCTCAGGTCCCGCCAATTTCGCGGTGCGGCCATATCCGTCGCAGTGGCAGCGGCACCTCGAGGTGAAGAATGGCTGGCGGGTCTTTGTGCGCCCGATCCGTCCTGAAGACGAACCGCGGATTCATGAATTTTTGCGGCATGTCACCAATCAGGATCTGCGGTTGCGCTTCTTCGCACCGATGAAGCAGTTTTCCCACGCGTTCATCGCCCGGCTGACGCAACTCGACTACGCCCGTGCGATGGCCTTTGTCGCGTTCGACGAGATCACCAACGAACTGGTTGGCGTGGTTCGGATTCACTCGGATTCAATGTACGAGAATGGCGAATACGCGATTCTGCTCAGGTCCGATCTCAAAGGCAGGGGGCTAGGCTGGACGTTGATGCAGTTGATCATTGAATATGCCAAATCCGAAGGACTGAAACGAATCTCCGGCCAGGTCCTTCAGGAAAACTCGGCGATGCTGAATATGTGCCGGGAACTCGGTTTCGTGGTAAAGTCTGATGCGACGGATCCTGCTCTCTGCGATGTGACCCTGGAATTGGGAACTACCGAGGCTAACCGCGCAGAGAGTTGAAAAAGTGCGCTTTTGGCTCCTGACTTGACTAGGGCCTGTGTTCAGTTGAGCAAGATCGTAGCAGCAGCCAGTTGCACTCCTGCGAGAAAATTTCTGGCCAGTTTG
>JBDTKD010000386.1:0-7052 GCA_039935515.1 Bradyrhizobium sp. | reverse complement strand
GTTACACCCTGTTGGCGCCGGATCTGCGCGGCTTCGGCAACCGGTCAAGGTTACCGGCCAGATTCGATCCCGCTCAATCCTTGCTCTTCTTTGCCTTCTTCTGGTCCTTGTCGTCTTTATCCTTGTCCTTCGCCTTCTTGTCTTCCTTGTCCTTGCCGTTTTCCTTTTTGCGGTTGGTGAAGCGCGCATTGCCGAGGCCGGTGCCGATGGTCAGCACGCCCCAGTGCTCGACATCCTGCATGAACGGCACTTCGGAAAGGCCCTGGACCACGCCGTCATTGTGCATCAGGATCGCGGTGTCGTGCTCGCCGATCTGCGGGATCGCCTCGACCAGGCTCACCGGCAGGTTGAATTTGCTGCTCTCCCAGTTGCCCGGCAGGTTCTGCGCGCCCTTTTCGATCGAGCCATCTTCCTTGATGACGCCGGGACAGGCGATGCCGATGAAGGGCGCCAGCCGCAGCCCTTCGGTATCGGCCGTGGCAATCAAGTCCTTCAGCATCTTGACCAGCCGCTTCACCGCGCCTTCCCGCGTCGGCTCGTCATCGGCATGGCGCCACAGCTCGCTCTTCCCGACCGATGCCTTTGACAGATCGGGCGCCTTCTTCCAGCGGGTTTCGACCACGCCGCAGCGGATGTTGGTGCCGCCGATATCGACCGCGAGGATGCTGTCATGGGCCTCGAAAATCCACGACGGCGCGAGATGCAGGCAGCCGATCAGGCCGGCGTCATCGGGGTGAAAGCGGATCGGCACCAGATCGACCTTCAGGCCTTCGGCCTTGAGCAGGATATCGGTGCGCGCGATCGCGAGTTCGCCGACCCGGCTCTGCCGGAAGCCGCCGCCGACCACGATGCGCTCGGTATCGGCCCAAGCCTTGGACCTGAGAAACCGCTGCGTCACATGACTCAGTTCCTGTGCGAATTCCTCGATCGCGCCATGTACCAGTGCCGCCGCCATGATGTCGTCGCCGGCCAGGGCCTCGTCGAGGGTACTCTTGGCGATGGCCTCGGCGGCCTTGTTGCCGAGCGGATCCTCGCCGCTTTTCTTGAGCGGCTTGCGCAGCGCGTCCAGTATCTTGCGAAAGGCGCCCTTGCTGGCGCGGTCCCCGAGAAAGCCCTCGTCGTCCTTCAGCTCGATATTGAAGCTGTCCACGTCAACCGAAGGCAGACGGGTTGCGCCATGCCGGGCGATGCCGGTGGTGACGGTATCTTCAGCCATTTCATGTATCCTTGCCCAGTCGGAGACCGCGGAACAACGGACAGGGAACCCATTGGTTTCCTGGCGGCGCAAAACAGCCGGGGCCGGCTCAAAATGCCCCGAATCCCCTGGATTTCAGCTGATTCCGTCCGGCTTCGCCTTGACTTGGCGGTCCGGCCCGCTATAAGTCCGGCCAACCCGGCGCGGATTTTTTCGCGCTGTTTGTTTTTGCGCGGGTTTTCGGGGTCGCTCCCGGCCGCGCGGAAATTGAATCCATAACGACTGAAGAAAA
This sequence comes from Bradyrhizobium sp., assembly GCA_039935515.1. Taxonomy (GTDB): domain Bacteria; phylum Pseudomonadota; class Alphaproteobacteria; order Rhizobiales; family Xanthobacteraceae; genus Bradyrhizobium. The sequence continues at coordinate 5,565 of JBDTKD010000386.1, read as the reverse complement.
AGCCGGCCCGGACCTGTCCGAGGCCGGGATCGAACACGAAGGAATTAAACGATGTTCGCAGTCATCAAAACCGGCGGCCGGCAGTACCGCGTCGTCCCGGATGATGTGCTCGAGATAGGCAAGATCGCCGGCGATGTCGGTACGATCGTGCAGCTTGGCGAGGTCCTGCTGGTGGGCGGCGAGTCCCCGGTGCTGGGCACGCCGACGGTCGCAGGCGCCTCGGTTGCAGCCGAAGTGCTGCAGCACAAGCGCGGCCCCAAGGTAATTTCGTTCAAGAAGCGCCGTCGCAAGAACTCGCGCCGCAAGCGCGGTTACCGCGACGAGATCACGGTGCTGCGGATCACCGAGATCCTGACCAACGACAACAAGCCGAGCATCGGCCCGCGGCCAAAGCGGGAGAAGCCGGTGGTAAGCGCGCCGACGGATGCCGACGACGAGGCGCCGGAGGCCGCGAAGAAGAAGGCGCCCGTCAGGAAGACCGCAAAAGCACCGGCCAAGCCGCGCGCCAAGCCTGCGGCCAGGAAGACTCCGGCCAAGAAACCCGCCGCCAAGGGCAACCGCGGCAAAAAGTGACCGTGACAAGATTAAATTGAAGCGTGATATAAAGTGAAATGATTCCGTCAAGGAATTGATCTAGAGATCAGGTAGAAGTTGGAGACGGGCCATGGCTCACAAAAAAGCAGGCGGTTCATCGCGCAACGGACGCGATTCGGCAGGCAAGCGCCTCGGAATCAAGACCTATGGTGGCGAGCATGTGATTCCCGGCAACATCATTGCCCGCCAGCGCGGCACCACCTGGCATCCCGGCCTTAATGTCGGCATCGGCACCGACCATACTCTGTTCGCCAAGATCGAAGGCCATGTCGAGTTTCGTGCAAAAGCCAACGGCCGCACTTTCGTATCGGTGATTCCGATGACGGAAGCCGCGGCCGAATAAACGGTGGACACAATGAGTCCGCCGGGTCCTGTTGAACCGGCGGAGCTCCAGAGGCTCCAAAGGGGAGGCGGGAAACCAGCCTCCCCTCTTCCTATTGCGCTACAGGAGCCCGACATGTTGCAGGATATCCCGACACCGACATTGCGTGAGGCGAGAGGCTGCGTCCTCGAGACCGAACGGCTGATGCTGCGCAGGCCGACGCTCGCGGACGTAAAAGCCATTGCCGGTCTCGCCAACGACCGCCGCATTGCGGAAAACACAAGGCGCATCCCGCATCCCTATCTGCAGGACCATGCCGTGGAATTCGTCCGCGCGATGACGAACAGCCAGCGCGAGACCGTGTTCCTGATCGAGCACAGCTTTGCGCCGATCGGGATGGTCGGTGTCGACTGGCGCCATGAGGACACGCCGGAACTCGGCTACTGGCTCGGCGTCGAGCATTGGGGCCGCGGTTTTGCCACCGAGGCCGCCCGCGCGGTGATCGATTTCACCTTCGAGGAGTTCGATGTCGAGCACCTCGTCTCCGGCGCGCGCGTCGCCAACCCCGCCTCGCGCAACATCCTGGAAAAATGCGGCTTCCAGTGGAGCGGCGTCGAACTGCATCGCTTCGAGGCGCTGGGCTCGTCGACGCCGGTCGATTGCTTCCGGCTGTCGCGCGGCGTCTGGTCGTCGCTGAAGAACTGGAATAGCTCGACGCGGCATCCGCGATGAATCGCCGCCCCCGCGGATAGCGGGGGCGATAGCCGCCGGCGTTTGCTGGTGTGCCGGGTCACACCGGCGGATTGACCACCGTCTCCGCCCGCCCCAGATCGCGCTCGCGCACGAAGATGTAAAGCCCGGCGCCGATGATGATGATGGCGGCGCCGACAATAGTCGCCGGCGACGGCACGTCGCCGAACACGGCGTAGCCGAACATCACCGCCCAGACGATCATCGAATATTGATACGGCACCACGACGCTGGCCGGCGCGAGCTTCAGCGAACGGTTGACGCACAACAACGCGCTCACCGAGATGCAGCCGGCTGCGGCGAACAGACCGAGACTGCCGAGCCCCGGCGTGACCCAGCCGATCGGTGAAAGAGCCGCGCCGAGCAGGAAGGTGCCGGCGAACTGCGCCGACGCCAGCACGATATCCGGCGTCGCCCGCAGCGATCGGGTGATCAGCATCAGCACCGCAAACGACAGGCTGCCGCCGAGCGCGATCACTGCCGGCCAGCTCACCATCTGCGACGAGGGCCGCAGCGCAATCAGAACGCCGCAGAAGCCGATCAGGACAGCGCTCCAGCGCCGCCAGCCGACCTGCTCATGCAGCACGATCGCCGACAGCGCCGTGACGAAGATCGGACAGGCCAGATAGTAGGTGATGACGTCGGCGAGCGGCAGATAGACGGTGGCGAGAAAAAACGCCGCGACCTCGAGGGTCGAGAGCACGACCCGGAGCAATTGCAGCCACGGCCGTTCCAGCCGGATGAACGCGGCGCGATGCCGCCATACCATCGGCGAAAGCACGACGAGCGCCGCGCAGGCGCGCAGCCACAGCAATTGGCCGACCGAATAGGTCGCGACCATGAACTTGCCCAGCGCATCGCCGAACGAGAACATGAAGACCGACAGCAGCATCAGGCCGATGCCGGCCAGCCGCGCGGAGCGCGCGTCCTGATAGGCCGACAGTCTCGCGAACAGATCCATTCCCGGAAAGAATCCTTAATCCTAAAGCTCGTCATGGCCGGGCATAGCCGTCCGAAGGACGGCGTCGCTTCCGCTCGCCTATGTCCCGGCCATGACGGCCACCGCCACGACCGCGCGCGTCTCGAAGGATGCCAAATTGATGCTCAGGGTCCGAGACGGCGCAAGAGCGCCTCCTCACCATGAGGCGCCGGTTGCGTCAATCCGCAAATGACGGGGCTATGGAATCAATTGCCGCAACAACAGCGCTGCGATACGGATGGAATGCAGCTTGCGCAGGAAATCAGGCATGGCCGAGTTCGATCCCGCCGGGCACCGCATGGTGCCGCAACAACGCTGGTTCGAGGATTTTTCGCTCGGCGAACGCTTCGTGATCCCGAGCCGCACCATGACGCCGGCGGTGTTCGCCGCGTTCCAGAGCGCGAGTGGCGACACCCATCCGGTGCATTACGACGTCGAATATTGCCGCGCCCGCGGCATGCCGGACCTTCTGGCGCACGGGTTCCAGACGCTGATCCACACCGCGCCGGGAAGCGGTCTGTTTCCCTTTATGGTGGAGCAATCGCTGGTCGGATTTCTCGAACAATCGAGCCGGTTCGTTAAACCGGTATTTGCCGGCGACACCATCTATCCCGCACTCGAAGTGTCCGAGCTGACGCCAGGGCGCAGCACCGGCGTGGTCGTGCTGCGCAGCACCGTGTTCAACCAGCGCCGCGAACTGGTGCTGGAGGGCCTGCAGAAATTCCTGATCCGCCGCCGGCCGACGTGACCCGTCGCCTCATTCGAACCGTTACAAAGGCCTTGAATTATTGAACTTTTGCGATCTTCGCCGCGCTCCCAGGTTGCCGCGGGGGAAGCGCTGCGATACGGATAGGCCATGAAATTTCTCGACGAGGCCAAAGTCTATATCCGCTCCGGCGACGGCGGCAATGGCTGCGTGGCGTTCCGGCGCGAGAAGGATATCGAGTTCGGTGGACCGAGCGGCGGCAATGGCGGCCGCGGCGGCGACGTCATCATCGAGGTGGTCGACGGGTTGAACACGCTGATCGACTACCGCTACCAGCAGCATTTCAAGGCCCAAAAGGGTACCAACGGCATGGGCAAGGACCGCCATGGCGCCAACGGCAAGCCGATCGCGCTCAAGGTGCCGGTCGGCACCCAAGTGTTCGACGAGGATCGCGAAACCCTGATCCACGATTTCACCACGCTTGGCGAGAAATTCGTGCTCGCCGAAGGCGGCAATGGTGGATTCGGCAACGCCCATTTCAAGTCTTCGACCAACCGCGCGCCGCGCAACGCCAATCCGGGCGCGCCCGGCGAGGAACGCTGGATCTGGCTGCGGCTGAAACTGATCGCGGATGCCGGCCTCGTCGGCCTGCCCAACGCCGGCAAGTCGACGTTCCTCGCCAGGGTCAGTGCGGCGAAACCCAAGATCGCCGACTATCCCTTCACCACGCTGCATCCGCAGCTTGGCGTCGTCGACGTCGATGGCCGTGAATTCGTGCTGGCGGACATTCCCGGCTTGATCGAAGGTGCCCATCAAGGGGCCGGCCTCGGCGATCGCTTTCTCGGCCATGTCGAGCGCTGCCGCGTGCTGCTGCATCTGGTCGACGCGACCAGCGAGCATGCCGGCAAGGCCTACAAGACGGTGCGCACCGAGATCGAGGCCTATGCAGGACAGCTTGCCGGGAAGATCGAGATCGTGGCGCTGAACAAGATCGATGCGGTGACACCGGACGAGTTGAAGAAACAACGGGACCGGTTGAAGCGTGCGGCCAAAAAGACGCCGCTGCTGATGTCAGGCGCGACCGGTGAGGGCGTGAAGGAAGCCTTGCGGGCGCTGGCCGAGGTGATCGGCGAAGCGCCGGTGTCAAGCAAGGCGAAGGGCGTCGCGCAGGCGGAGCCCTGGACCGCCTAGGCCAGCCGGCTTTGCGTCTGCCGTTGGCCCGATCGAGGCCGGCTCGCTTGCGCTGGCAGTCGTCCTGCTGCAAAACTCCGCCAGCGACCATCCAAGGGAGGAAGATCATGATCGGCTACGTCACATTGGGCACCAACGACCTCAAAAAGGCCGGCGCCTTCTACGACAAGATCTGCGGCGAACTGGGCATGGGCCGCTTCATGGCGAACGATCGCATCATCGCATGGGGCGGTCCCGGCGGCGGCGCGGGATTTGGTGTCGCGCTTCCCCATGACGGCAAGCCGATGTCGGTCGGCAACGGCGTGATGGCGGCGTTCGGCGCCAAGGACAAGGCCCAGGTCGATCGCATTCACAAGCTCGCGCTCGCGCTCGGCGGCAGTTGCGAGGGCCCTCCCGGACAGCGCAGCGAGAAGTTCTACGCCGCCTATTTCAGGGATCCCGAAGGCAACAAGCTCAACGCCTTCGTGATGGGCTGAGTTGAGGTCGTCTCGCTGCAACGCGCGCCGTCATTGCGAGGAGCACTTGCGACGAAGCAATCCAGTGTTTTGCCGTGGTCTGGATTGCTTCGCTTCGCTCGCAATGACGGTGCACCCCGCGGGATCGCGGTCAATCCATCGCCCACCACGCCAAACATTCAGGCTTGATCCATTCGTCCCATGTCCCGCCCCGAGCTGAAAAATTTTCGCCGCATCGTGGTCAAGGTCGGCTCGTCGCTGCTGATCGATTCCACGGCCGGCGAAGTGCGGGCGCAATGGCTCGCGGCGCTCGCCGCCGATCTTGCCAGGCTGCACGGCGAGGGACGCGAACTGCTGATCGTGTCGTCCGGCGCGATCGCACTCGGGCGCAGCCGCCTGAAACTGCCGCGCGGCGCGCTGAAGCTCGAGGAAAGCCAGGGTGCCGCCGCGGTCGGACAGATTGCGCTGGCGCGAATCTGGTCCGAGGTGCTCGGCCATCACGGCATCGGCGCCGGACAGATCCTGGTCACCCTGCAGGACACCGAAGAACGCCGCCGCTATCTCAATG
>JBDTKD010000385.1:0-8286 GCA_039935515.1 Bradyrhizobium sp. | reverse complement strand
AAGGTTAGGCCCGACGCCAGGACCGAGACAACGCCCTGGACCATCGCCAGCCGCGCCTTCGTGATTTCTGCATCATGAGTGATAATGAAGCGTAAATAGGGCAAATCGCGGCCTTTGGTCCACAGCGCGTGAAATTCACTGGCAAGATCATACAGATAAAAAGCGATTCGGTGTGGCTCGTGTGCGACCGCGGCGGCCTCGATCATCCGCGGATATAAGGCCAGCCGTCGCAGCAGTTCGAGTTCCGCGGGCTCGGTCAACCGCTCCACCGCTGCATTGCCGAGGAACGCGGCGCGGGCGCCGGGTTCCTCAGGCAGGTCCGGCACGACTTCCCGGGCATTGCGGAACACCGAGTGACCGCGGGCATGGCCATACTGGACATAGAACACTGCATTGTCCTTGGACTGCTCGATCACCCGGGCAAGGTCGAAATCCAGCACGGCGTCGTTCTTGCGGAACAGCATCATGAACCGCACCGCGTCGGAACCGACCTCGTCGACGACATCGCGCAGGGTGACGAAATCGCCCGAGCGCTTCGACATCTTCACCGGCTCGCCATGGCGCAGCAATCTGACGAGCTGCACGATCTTGACGTCGAGCGCGGCTTTGCCCGCGGTGACGGCCTTGATCGCGGCCTGCATCCGCTTGATGTATCCGCCGTGGTCGGCACCCCAGACGTCGATCATCTCGCCAAAGCCGCGCTCGAACTTGTCGCGGTGATAGGCGATGTCGGAGGCGAAATAGGTATAGGAACCGTCGGACTTGAGCAGCGGACGATCGACATCATCGCCGAACGCAGTGGCGCGAAACAGGGTCTGCACGCGGTCTTCATAGTCGTCGACCGGAGCGCCTTTCGGCGGCGGCAACCGGCCTTCGTAGACGTCGCCCTGGGAGCGCAGCCGATCGATCGTCGCGGCGACGCGATTGTTTCCGGTCTCGATCAGCGACCGCTCGGAGAAGAAGACGTCATGCCGGATATTGAGCGCGGCGAGATCGCCCTTGATCTCCTCCATCATCATCGCAATGGCGGTGGCGCGCACGGCCGGCAGCCATTCGCCTTCCGGCATCGCCAAGAGCCTGTCGCCATGCTCCGCCGCCAGCGCCTGTCCGACCGGCTTGAGGTAATCGCCGGGGTAAAGCCCTTCCGGGATCGCGCCGATCGCCTCGCCAAGGGCCTCGCGGTAGCGCAGCAACGCCGAGCGCGCCAGCACATCGACCTGGGCGCCGGCATCGTTGATGTAATATTCCCGCGTCACCTCGTAGCCGGCAAACCCCAGCAGGCTTGCCAGCGCGTCGCCGAACACGGCACCGCGGCAATGGCCGACATGCATCGGCCCGGTCGGGTTGGCCGAGACATATTCGACGTTGACCTTGCGGCCTGCACCGGCCGTGCTTCGCCCATAGGAGGAGCCCTCGCGCAGTACGACCCGCAGCGCCTCCGCCCAGGCCGACGGCTTCAACGTGAGATTGATGAAGCCGGGGCCGGCGACATCGACCGATGCGATCAATTCCTCGGCGCGCAGCCGCGCCGCGATCTGTTCGGCGAGATCGCGCGGCTTGGCCCTGGCTTCTTTGGCGAGCACCATCGCGGCATTGGTCGCCATATCGCCGTGGCTCGGATCGCGCGGCGGCTCGACGACGACGCGCGACAGATCGATGCCCGCGGGCCATCCGTGCTCGGTCGCAAGCGCGGCGCAAACCGCATGCACACGGGCCTGCACGTCGGCAAAAAGATGCGGCGGAGCGGCTTTTTCATTCATGGCCGCCGCCTAACGCAAATCCGGGGTCGAGTCAAAAAGCCTCTGGTGTTCGGTCATCGCAAAGCGGTCGGTCATCCCGGCGATGAAATTGCCGATCCGCCTCGCCCGCTCGGCCTCGGTCTCGCTTTCGGTCGCCTCGAGCCATTCGGCCGGCAGATCCTGCGGCGTCTTCTGATAGCGTGCGAACAGGTCGAACAGGATTTGTTCGGCGTCACCCATGACCCGCATCACCCGCGGATGGCGGTACATGTGCTGCTTCAGGAAGGCCTTGATCCCGGCTTCTTGCCGCGCCACCTCCGGCGAAAACACGATCAGCGCCTGATCGTGCCCGCGCACATCCTGGGCCGATTGCGGTTGCGCGGCTTGCAGGCGCCTGCCCGATTCCGACATCACGGCCCCGATCAGGTATGAGATCAGTTCGCGGACGAATTCGGCGCCGCGCCTGCCATCATCGAGAGCCGGATAATGCCGGACGATCTCCGCGATGATTTCGGCGGCGAGCGGCATCACCCGGAGGTCGTCGACGCCAAACAGGCCGGCGCGCAGGCCATCGTCGATATCGTGGGCGTCATAGGCAATATCGTCGGCGATGGCGGCGACCTGGGCCTCCAGCGAGGCAAAGCTCCAGAGTTCCAGATCGCAAGTCCTGACGTAGCCGGCGATCCCGACGGGAATGCCGCGGTCGCGATATCGCCCGACCGCCTGCCCGTCTCGTTGCATCAGCGGACCGTTGTGCTTGACGATGCCCTCGAGCGATTCCCAGGTCAGATTGAGCCCGTCGAATTCGGGATAGCGATGCTCCAGCGAGGTCACCACGCGCAGGGTTTGGGCGTTGTGATCGAAGCCGCCATGGGCCTGCAGACAGCTATCCAGCGCCCGCTCGCCGGCATGCCCAAAAGGCGGATGGCCGAGGTCATGCGCCAATGCCAGCGTTTCCGTCAGATCCTCGTCGAGACCGAGCTGCCGGGCCAGAGCGCGGGCGATCTGTGCCACTTCGAGGGTGTGGCTGAGCCGGGTGCGATAATGATCGCCCTCGTGGAACACGAAGACCTGGGTTTTGTGCTTCAGGCGCCGAAACGCGGTGGAATGGATCACGCGGTCACAGTCGCGCCGGAACGGGCTGCGGGTCTTGCTCGGGGGCTCGGCGAACAGCCGCCCGCGGCTGCGGTCGGGGTCGCAGGCATAGACCGAACGGGGAGCAGCCATTCCGACCGACACGCTGTATTATCCCTTAAAGATTTGATTCCGGTGCCTGCCGCACTTAACTATGGTGGAGGCCCGACACCAGATAAATTGGGTGGCCCCGGGCGCTGGAGACCATTTTCATGACTGCAGCCGTAACCATCAGCGAGCGGGCGGCCCGCCGCATTGGGGAAATCCTCAAGACCGAGGGCGATGGGGCCATGCTCCGGATCAGCGTCGAGGGCGGCGGCTGCTCCGGCTTTCAGTACAAGTTCGACGTCGAGCGGGCGCAATCCGAGGACGATCTGGTGATCGCGCGCGACAGCGCGGTGGTGCTGGTCGATCCGGCCTCGGTACCGTTCCTGGCCGGCTCCGAGGTCGATTTCGTCGATGATTTGATCGGCGCATCGTTCCGGGTGGTCAACCCCAACGCCACCGCATCCTGCGGCTGCGGCACCAGCTTTTCCATCTGACAGCCTCGCCTTTCATGCGCATCGCCACCTGGAACGTCAATTCGATCCGGCAGCGCCTCGATCATCTCGTGAGCTGGCTGAAAGAATGCTCGCCCGACATCGTGTGCCTGCAGGAAATCAAATGCGTCGATGAGGCGTTCCCCCGCGAGGCTCTCGAGGCGCTCGGCTACAACGTCGTCACGCACGGCCAGAAGACCTTCAACGGCGTCGCGCTGCTGTCGAAGCTGCCGTTCGACGAAACCAAATCGGGCCTTGCCGGCGATGATGACGACGCCCACGCCCGGTTTCTTGAGGGCGTGGTGACACTGAAACATGGCGTCGCCAGGATCGCCTGCCTTTATCTGCCCAATGGCAACCCGCCGGAGACGGAAAAATACCCCTACAAGCTCAAATGGATGTCGCGGCTGGCTGAATATTCGAGGCAGCGGCTGAAAGCGGAAGAGCCGCTGGTTCTGGCGGGCGATTTCAACGTCATTCCGGCGGCACAGGATGTCCACAATCCGGCCGCCTGGGTCAACGACGCCCTGTTTCGTCCGACCACGCGCGAGGCCTTCCAGTCGTTGCTCGGCCTCGGGCTGACCGACGCGCTGCGGGCCGTCACCGACGCATCGGGCCAATATACCTTCTGGGATTACCAGGCCGGCGCCTGGCAGAAAAACCACGGTTTGCGCATCGACCATCTGCTGCTATCGCCGCAGGCCAGCGACCGGCTCGTCAGGGTCGGGGTCGACAGCTACGTCCGCGCTTGGGAAAAGCCGTCGGACCACGTGCCGGTATGGGCGGACTTAGATCTGGAGGCGACGTAACAAGCTGCTTGCGCGAAATTGTAGCCCGGATGCAGCGCAGCGAAATCCGGGGCCTTCGCATCCACGTCACGATTCCCGGATTGCGCTGCGCTCCATCCGGGCTACACGGGCCACGTCAGTCCCGGCGGCCCTGCACCCAGTGCTCGAGCATTTGCAGTGCCGTGGCGCGGTCGTCGTCGGACGCCTTGGCGATCGCCCGGTTGTAGCTGTCCTTGATCCAGGTCTCGTCCGGCCCGGCGCTGTCGCGCGCCAGGGTCAGCCACATCAATCCGCGGGCCGCCTGACGCGGCAACTGGTCGCCGTTGAACAGCATCTGGCCGAGCAGGGCCTGAGCCTGATGCTGCCCTTTCTGGGCGGCCATTCCAAGCCAGCGCGCGCCATAACGGAAATCGTCGCGCGAGGAGCCGACGCCCTTGAGATAGAGCCGGGCCAGATCATATTGCGCGTCGGCATTGCCGAAATAGGAAGCGGCGTAGGACAACATCTCCCGCGCCCGTTCCTGATCGGGCTTGATCTTCGAGTTCGGGATGCCGTTGAGATAGTACCGTCCGAGCGCCACGAAGGCATTGGCGACAATCGCCGATTGCGGCGCCGACGGACTGTCCTCGGCGTGCGCATTGGCAATCCGGCTGAAATATTCGAAGGCGCGAAGATCGTCCTGGGTGACGCCATCGCCTTTGGCGTACATGCGCCCCAGCTTCCATTGCGCAATCGGATGACCGCCTTCCGCGGCGTATTGCAGTGCCGTCAGCGAACTCTCCGGCGTCGCCGGTGCAAGCACCTTCTTCAGTCCGGGCGTCGTCGCCGGCTCGGCCGCGACCACCGAAATCGCTGTATCCTGGGTTACCGGGGCGCCGTCAAAGGCGTATGCCGGGGCGGCCACCGACGCGGCCGCCAAAATCAACGCCAGAATGATACGCTCAGATGTCCGCATAACACTGTTTCTCGTGCGCCCCACCCGGGTGGGTTACGGCGCCGCCTACCGCCGGCCCAACCTGCTGGGCATATTTCCAAAGCACTCCCGTCGTATGGTTGGTCGCGCGAGGGCTCCATTTGGTTCTACGTTCGGCGAGCTCCGCGTCGGTCAATTTTACGTTAAGTGTCCCGACGACCGCGTCGATCTCGATGATATCGCCGTCCCGCAACAGGGCGATCGGCCCACCCACCGCCGCTTCCGGCCCGACATGGCCGATACAGAAGCCGCGGGTCGCACCGGAGAACCGGCCGTCGGTGATCAGCGCGATCTTGCCGCCCATGCCCTGCCCGGTCAGCGCAGCCGTGGTCGAGAGCATTTCGCGCATTCCGGGGCCGCCGCGCGGACCCTCATAGCGGATGACGATGACCTCGCCCTCTTTGTAGGTCTTCTTCTGAACTGCCTCGAAGGCATCCTCTTCGCGGTCGAAGCAGCGGGCAGGACCGGCAAATTTCAGGTTCGACATGCCCGCAACCTTTACAATCGCACCTTCGGGCGCGAGATTCCCTTTCAGGCCGACCACGCCTCCGGTGACGGTGATCGGCTTGTCCGCGGACCGCACCACATCCTGGTGCGGATTCCATTTCACGCTTTTGAGGTTTTCGGCGATCGTGCGGCCCGTGACTGTCAGGCAGTCGCCGTGCAAATGGCCGTTGTCGAGCAGCGTTTTCATCAGAAGCGGTATGCCGCCAACCTCGAACATGTCTTTGGCGACATAACGGCCGCCCGGCTTCAAATCGGCGACATATGGTGTCTTTTTAAAGATTTCGGCGACGTCGAACAGGTCGAACTTGATCCCGCATTCATGGGCGATCGCCGGCAGATGCAGTGCCGCATTGGTCGACCCGCCGGACGCGGCGACCACCGCCGCGGCATTTTCCAGCGACTTGCGGGTGACGATGGCGCGCGGACGGATATTGGCCGCGATCAGTTCCATGATCTTTTCGCCGGCAGTAGTGCAAAACGCGTCGCGGATCTCATACGGCGCCGGTGCGCCCGCGGAGTATGGCAGCGCCAGCCCAATGGCCTCGGATACCGTTGCCATGGTATTGGCGGTGAATTGTGCGCCGCACGCGCCGGCCGACGGACAAGCGACCCGCTCGATCTCGTCAAGATCGGCATCGGACATTTCGCCGACCGAATGCTTGCCGACCGCCTCGAACATGTCCTGCACCGTGACCTGCTGGCCACGGAAATTGCCGGGCAGGATCGAGCCGCCATAGATGAAGATCGACGGCACGTTGAGCCGGACCATCGCCATCATCATGCCCGGCAGCGACTTGTCGCAGCCGGCGAGCCCCACCAGCGCATCGTAGGAGTGGCCGCGAACGGTTAGTTCGACCGAATCGGCGATGCATTCCCGCGACGGCAGCGACGAGCGCATCCCGTCATGGCCCATGGCGATGCCGTCGGTCACCGTGATGGTGCAGAATTCGCGCGGAGTGCCGCCGGCGGACGCCACGCCCTTCTTGACCGCCTGGGCCTGCCGCATCAGCGAGATATTGCACGGGGCGGCCTCGTTCCAGCACGATGCCACACCGACAATGGGCTGGTGAATCTGCTGGGTGGTCAGCCCCATGGCGTACAGATAGGAGCGGTGCGGCGCCCGTTCCGGGCCCTCCGTCACGTGGCGGCTGGGTAGTCTGTTTTTGATATTGGTCTTGGCGTCCATCGTGAACCTGATTCCTCGGCCAACTGTTGTGGCCGTTAGCCTACGAAGGATGATTTCACCAAGCGGTGTGGCCAAAAAGCGGCGCGGGCAAGAACTGGCTGGGATGACGGTTAAATCTTAGCGAAGTGTTGCGATCAGGCAACAATCGTGGCGCCAGAGCAACCATTTTTACCGCTGGCGAGGGCTTTCGGAAGCCCTTCTATTCGATCCTGACGTTTGCCGCCCTGATCATCGGCCACCATTTCGCAATCTCCGCCTTCTGCCAACTGCCGAGCGCCTCCGGCGAGAGCTGATTCTGCTTCGGCATCTCAAGACCCAAGTCTTGAAATTTCTTGCGCACCGCGGGGTCGCTTAACGCCTCCACCGCGGCGTGGTTCAGCCTGGTGACGACATCTTTCGGCGTGTTCTTCGGCACCCACAGGCCGGACCACAGGGTCATGTGAAATCCGGGCAGACCGGCCTCGTCCGTGGTTGGGATGTCCGGGGCCGATTCGACACGCTTGTCATCGGTGACGGCATAGGCGCGGATGGTTCCGGCCCGCACCTGGGCGATGGAATTGGAGGTCTGGTCGACGATGATATCGATCTGCCCGGCGACGAGGTCGTTCAACGCAGGCGCCGTGCCGCGATACGGTACGTATTGCAGCTTGATGTCGGTGATGTTCTCGAAATAGAGCCCGGCGATGTGGCTGCCAGAGCCGGCGCCGGCGGTACCGGCGGTGGGTGGCGTCGGCTTTGCCCTCATCCAGGCCAGCAATTCCGGCAGGGTTTTGGCCGGGACCGCGTTCTTGCTGACGATGATCATCGGGTTGCTCGGCAGCAGCACCACCGGCTCGAGATCGGTTACGAGGTCGTAACCCAGCTTGTAGATCGCGCCGTTGGCGACATTGGTGCCGAGATGCCCGAAGCCGACCGTGTATCCGTCAGCGGGCGCGCGCACCACGCGTCCGACCCCGAGCGAGCCGCCCGCACCCGTGACATTCTCGATCAGGACGGTTTGGCCGAGTGTTCTTTGCATTCGCTCGGCCAGAATGCGCGCCATCGCGTCGGACGGGCCGCCGGCGGAAAACGGCACAACGATGGTGAGGGGATGCGACGGGAAATCGTCCGCAAACGCGTGGCCGCTCCACGTCAGTGCCGCCATCAGTACGGCTATAACCGCTCGTTGCATCGCATCCTCCCGATATTTTGTTTGATCGATCGAAACTACAATTTGGCGTAGTCGATCGGCTGGTGGCGATCGAGCCTGCGGGTGACCGGCGGCAGCGGATATTTGAGACCGGTCGCGCAATTGAACAGCATCACGCGGTCCTGTTTCGTCACGCGGCCGTCGGCGAGGCTTTCCTTGTACGCCGCATAGGTCGCCGCGCCCTCGGGGCACAGCAACAGGCCTTCGCCGCGCGCAACCTCATGCAATGCC
>JBDTKD010000384.1:0-5763 GCA_039935515.1 Bradyrhizobium sp. | reverse complement strand
ACGGCATTTTGAAGGACGGCATGATGATCATGTCGGGCGGCTTCGGCCTGTGCGGCATCGCCGAAACCCTGTCGGACGCGATCCGCGATTCCGGCGTCAAGAACCTCACGGTGGTGTCCAACAATGCCGGCGTCGACGGCATCGGGCTCAGCCGGCTGCTGGAGACACGGCAGATCAAGAAGATGATCTCGTCCTATGTCGGCGAGAACAAGCTGTTCGCACAGCAGTTCCTGGCCGGCGAGCTGGAGCTCGAATTCAACCCCCAGGGCACGCTCGCCGAACGCATCCGCGCCGGCGGCGCCGGCATCCCGGCATTCTACACCAGGACCGGGGTCGGCACCCTGATCGCCGAGGGCAAGGAAGTGAAGGAGTTCGACGGCGAGAAATATTTGATGGAGCGCGGCCTGATCGCCGACCTCGCCATCGTTCATGCCTGGAAGGGCGATACTGCCGGCAATCTCGTCTATCGCAAGACCGCGCGCAACTTCAACCCGATGATGGCGACCGCCGCCAGGGTTACGGTCGCCGAGGTCGAGCATCTGGTGCCGGCCGGCGAGATCGATCCCGATCACATTCATACGCCCGGTATTTTCGTCAAGCGCATCGTCGAAGTCGGCGCCGCCAGGAAGCGCATCGAATTCCGCAACACACGGCCACGCCCCGCGGCGTGAGCGCGACCCCAAGCAGGAGATCATGATGGCCTGGACCCGCGAACAGATGGCTGCCCGCGCCGCCAAGGAATTGCGTGACGGCTACTACGTCAACCTCGGCATCGGCATTCCGACGCTGGTTTCGAACTACATTCCCGACGGCATCGACGTCAATCTGCAGAGCGAGAACGGCATGCTCGGCATGGGGCCGTTTCCCTACGAGGGCGAGGAAGATCCCGATCTGATCAATGCCGGCAAGCAGACCGTCAGCGAACTGCCGACCACCAGCTATTTCTCCAGCTCCGATTCGTTCGGCATGGTGCGCGGCGGACATATCGACCTGTCGATCCTCGGCGCGATGCAGGTGGCGCAGAACGGCGATCTCGCCAACTGGATGATCCCCGGCAAGATGGTCAAGGGCATGGGCGGCGCGATGGACCTCGTCGCGGGCGTCAAGCGCGTCGTGGTGGTGATGGAGCATTCCGCCAAGGACGGCCCGAAACTCCTGAAGCGGTGCAATCTGCCGCTGACCGGCGAGAAGGTGGTCGATCTGGTGGTGACCGATCTTGCCGTGTTCTCGATCGACAAGCACGGCAAGGACGGCATGGCGCTGATCGAACTCGCCGACGGCGTCACGCTCGACGAAGTGAAATCGAAGACCGAAGCCGAATTCCGCGTCGCGCTGAAGAACGCGTGACGATGGCGGCGCGATGGTGCCGCCGGGCGATCAGACTGTCGCGGCGGCGACCTCCTCAAGCCCTCGATTGCGCGGCTCCACGCCCCAGGCCCACACCACCACGATCTGAATGACCACCAGGCCGATCATCAGCCAGACCACGCCCGGCAGCTGGTAGGATGCCATCAGGGCGCCGACCATGAAGGGCGAGACCACGGTGGCGCCGCGTCCGAGCGTGTTGCAGATGCCGTTGGCGCGCAGCCTGATCTCGGTCGGGAACAGCTCCGTTGTATAAACGCCGAACAGGAGCGCGGTCTGCACATAGATCGCGACGATCAGCACGAAGCCGACACTCAACACGACCTCCGGGTCGGACGCGGCATTGAAGCGGGCATAGATGTAGCCCGTCACGATGGTGACGATCGAGGCGCCGATGATGCTCCAGCGCCGTCCGATGGCGTCGGACAAATAGGCGCCGAGTGCGCAGCCGACCAGCGATGCAGCCGACAACACCAGCGTATAGGCAAGCGAATTGGCGATGGTCAGTCCCTGGCGCAGGAAGAACTGCGGCAGGAAGATCACGAAGCCGAAGATCAATGTATTGATGGTAATCAGCACCCAGGAGCCTACGATCATGCGCTGCAAGAGCGGGGGCTTCAGCATGTCGGAGGCAGCCACCGGGGCGACCTGAGCCGACACCACCAGCGGCGGCAGCGGCTTGCCGCCGCTGGATTCCTTTTCGATGGCCTGCATCAGGGCTTCGGCTTCCTGGGTGCGGCCCTGCGATTCGAGCCAGCGCGGCGATTCCGGGAGATTCTTGCGCAGATACCAGACGATCAGCGAGCCGACGCCGGCAATAATGAACATCGGGCGCCAGCCGAAGACCGGGATAATCAGATAGCCAAGCAAGGCGGTCACCGGGAAGCCGGTCACGGTCAGGAACGCCATCATCGACAGCCAGCGCCCGCGCGTCTTCGGAGGAACGAATTCGGTCAGCGTCGAATAGCCGACGACGATTTCGGCACCCAGGCCGAGGCCCTGCACGAAGCGGCAGACGATCAGCTGATTCATATCCTGCGCGAAGGCCGCCGTCAGCGACGCCAGCCCGAAAATCAGGAGATTGATCTGATAGGTGAACCGCCGCCCGAGCTTGTCGCCGACAAATCCGGTGATCAGCGCGCCCACCGTCATGCCGACGAAAGTCAGCGAAATGAATTGCAGATTTTGCGGCAGGGTTGAGAACTTGGTTTGGACCGCCGACGCCAGCACGCCACCGGCGATGTAGAGATCGTATCCGTCGAAAAACATGCCGGCCCCGACCAGCCAGAAAATTCGGTAGTGAAACGATGAAATCGGCAGCCGGTCGAGACGTGCGCCGGCGTTTACTGCAAGAGCCATGTGAAGTTCTCCCCCTTATATTGGAATACGGCGCCGTTCTTCTCTGGACGCGGTGTGGCCGCTGGTCATTCGCCTTAGTTCAATCGTCGCTGGTTCGCCGTGTCGCGGTACCAGTCGAACGGCTGTTCGTTGGTCGCGACCATCACGCTCTTCACGTTGAAATGGTCGTCGAAGCTTTCGGTGCCGCATTCGCGGCCGACGCCGCTGTCACCGACGCCGCCCCAGGGCGAGGCCGGGTCGAGCCGGTGATGATCGTTGATCCAGACGATTCCGGCCTTGACCGCGGCGGCGACGCGATGCGCCCGGCCGACGTCGCGGGTCCGGACCGCGGCGGCGAGCCCGAACGGCGAATCATTGGCGAGCCGCAGCGCGTCGGCTTCGTCCTTGAACGGCGTGACCGAGGTGAACGGTCCAAACACCTCTTCCTGAAAGATGCGCATTCCGGACGTCACGTCGGCAAACACCGTCGGCTCGACGAAAAAGCCGTTGTGATGGCCTGGCACAAGGGCGGCGTTGCCGCCGGTCACCAGCCGCGCGCCATCGGCGCGGCCAAGGTCGCAGTAGGACAATACGCGGTCGCGCTGCCTGGCCGAGATCACCGGCCCGAGCTGCGTTGCGGGATCGAAGGGGTCGCCGATGCGGATGGTCTCTGTCTTGGCTTTCAGCCTGGCGACGAATTCGTCGTAGATCGAGGCCTGAACGAGATGGCGCGACGCGCAGATGCAGGTCTGGCCGGCGCCGATGAACGCGCCGAACGCGGCAGAGTTGACGGCGCGCTCGATATCATAGTCATCGAACACCAGTACCGGCGTCTTGCCGCCGAGCTCCATGGTCTGGTGTGCGAACACTCTGGCCGCCGCGGCGCCCGCGATGCGGCCGGCCTCGGTGCCGCCGGTCAACACCAGCTTGTCGATATCGGGATGCTCGGCCAGCATCTTGCCGGCGCTGGGGCCGAGGCCGAGCACGATGTTGAACACACCGGGCGGCAGCCCCGCCTCGGCGAAGATTTGCGCCAGTTTCAGCGTCGTCAGCGGGGTATATTCCGACGGCTTGACTACGGTGACGCAGCCGCTGGCGAGCACGGCCGCCAGCGACTTGCACAGGATCATCAGCGGATGATTGAACGGCGTGCAGTTCGCGACCACGCCGATCGGCGTCCGCAGCGTATAGTTGAGATAGGAGCCTTCGACGGGAATGACGGCATCGCGGCGCGCCAGCGCGAGCCCGGCGAAGTAGCGCAAGAAATCCGGCAGCCGCGACAGTTGCGCGCGGGTCTCGTTGACCGGGCGGCCGTTGTTGAGCGTTTCCAGCCGGTACAGCGGCTCCAGATTGGCCTCGAACGCGTCCGCCAGCCGATTGACCAGCTTCGCGCGCGCCCGCACGTCCATGCCACCCCAGGCCCGGCCCTCGAACGCGGCGCGTGCGCTCCGCATCGCCCGGTCGATGTCCTCCGTCGTCGAATTCGGAATCCGCGCGATCACGCCGCCGGTGGCGGGATTGCGTACATCGAGCATCTCGCCGCCGCCGGCCTCGATCTCGCGGCCGTCGACGAAATTGCCGTGGATCTCGACCTCGGTGGCGGCGGGCTGGGCGGACATCTTCAAGTGTCCCTCCCTTCGACAATCACCGCGTTGCGCTTCAGCGCCGGCAGCACCCGCTTTTCGGTCTGGGCGACGTGGGCCTTGATGATGCGGACGGCAGCGCGCGCATCGCGCCGCTGCATCGCCTCGATCAGGGCGACGTGCTCGGCGACGAGCTGCGCAGGATCGTGCCCCCTGACATTGGCGACGCTGACGCGCACCAGGCGATCGGCCTGGCCGATCAGATCGCACAGCGCCGCCGCCATGCGGCGATTGCCCGATGCATGCGCGAGCGCGGAGTGAAAGCCGCGGTTGTAGGCGATGAAATCTTCATGGTCGCCGGCGAACCGCCGGAATTGGTCGAGTGCCCGCAGCGTATCCGGCGTTGCGTTCCCGATCGCCTCGGCGACACAGGCGGGCTCCAGCGCCAGGCGAAACCGCAACAGGTCGCGCGCATCCGACAGCGAGATCGGATTGACCCGGTAGCCCTGGCGCGGCTGCACGGTGACGAGATGCTCGCGTTCGAGCCGGAGCAGGGCCTCGCGCACCGGCTGGCGGCTTACGGCATAGCGCTCGGCGAGGTCCTGTTCACGCATATCATCGCCGGGCGCCAGTCGGCATGTCAGAATATCAGATCGCAGACTCTCATAGACATTATCACGCAAAAGCATGGATATTTCTCTCTTGCCTGGTTCGATGTTTGCCGCTTGTGAAATATCACGTCAAGTGACAAAGCTTTGAAAGGGTCGAATTTTGAGTTATCAATCCGGCCCACCCGGCGCCTCGACCGGGCCTCGCAACCCTTACAAGAGAGAGCGATGGATCGACTTTTCGCGCGCGGCACCGTGAATGCGGCAGAGGCCGGCACCGGACCGCCGCTTTTTCTGTTTCATTCGCTGCTGTCGGATCGCACCAGCTTCGATGCCATCACGCCGGGCCTGTCGCAGTCGTTCCGGGTGTTGGTTCCGGAATTGCCGGGTTTCGGCCAGTCGCCGGCCGTGCGCGGCGACTTCGCGGCCGTGGCCGACCGAATGGCGGAGATGGTGACGGATGGTGCCGGCGGCAATGACGCCATCGTGCTCGGCAACGGCTATGGCGGGTTCGTGGCGCTGCAAATGGCCATTCGCCACCCCGGCATCGCGACCCGGCTGGTTCTGGCCGATTGCGGCGCCGCGTTTTCCGAGCCCGGCCGCGAAGCCTTCCGCAACATGGCGGCGGCGTCGAAAGCCAAGGGACTCGCCGCCATCACCGACGTCGCGATGGATCGGCTGTTTGCACCGGAATTCCAGGCGCAGCATCCGGATTTGATGCGCCTCCGCCGCGCGGCATTCCTGCGAACCGATCCCTTCGTATTCGGCGCGGCCTGCAATGCGCTGGCCGAACTCGACCTCCGGCCCGAACTCGGGCTGGTCAAGGTGCCGGTGCTGGTGCTGGTCGGCGAGCATGACGAGGCGACGCC
>JBDTKD010000383.1:0-6383 GCA_039935515.1 Bradyrhizobium sp. | reverse complement strand
TGCAGGCGCGGCTGCGCGCCATTGGCCTGAGGCCGATCAACGCGCTGGTCGATATCACCAACTTCATGACCTATGACCGCGGTCGCCCGCTGCATGTGTTCGACGCCGCGAAAGTCACCGGGCATCTTGCAGTGCGCCGCGCCCGCAACGGCGAGACGCTGCTCGCGCTCGACGGCCGCCAATATACGCTCGACCCCGGGGTCTGCGTGATTGCCGACGACCACGGCGTCGAATCGCTGGCCGGCATCATGGGCGGCGAAGCCTCGGGCTGTTCGGAGCAAACCACGGACGTGCTGATCGAATCGGCGCTGTGGAACGAGATCAACATCGCCCACACCGGCCGCAAGCTCGGCATCAATTCCGATGCGCGCTATCGCTTCGAGCGCGGCGTCGATCCGGCCTTCATGGTGCCGGGACTGGAGATGGCGACCAGGCTCGTGCTGGAACTGTGCGGCGGCACGGCCTCGGAAAACATCGTCGTCGGCAACGCCTTCGGCGACGATCGCGTGATCGATTTTCCGCTCGCCGAGGTCAAGCGCCTGGCCGCGATCGACGTCGCGCTGCCGGAGATCAAGCGCATCCTCGGGCATCTCGGCTTCATGATGGCCGGCAGCGGTCCGGTGGTGAAGATCGCGGTGCCGTCCTGGCGCACCGATGTGCACGGCAAGGCCGACATTGTCGAGGAGATCGTGCGCATGGTCGGCGTCGACAAGGTGCCGATGACGCCGTTCGAGCGCGGCGAGGCGCCACGCAAGCCGATCCTGACCCCAATTCAGCGGCGCACCCGCCGCGCCAAGCGCGCGCTGGCCGCGCGCGGCATGGTCGAGGCGGTGACGTGGTCGTTCATCGCGAGGCCGGCGGCCGAATGGTTCGGCGGTGGCGGCAGCGACCTCACACTCGCCAATCCGATCGCATCGGACCTGTCGGAGATGCGGCCGAGCCTGCTGCCGGGGCTGGTAGCCGCCGCGCAGGCCAATAGCGACCGCGGCTTTTCCGACCTGGCGCTGTTCGAGGTTGGGCAGATCTTCAAGGGCGACCGACCGCAGGATCAACTGACCGCCGCCGCCGGCGTCCGCCACGGCTTTGGCTCGAGCCAGGGCATCGGACGGCACTGGTCCGGTTCGGCCATGGCCGATGCGCTCGACGCCAAGGCCGATGCGTTTGCCGTGCTGGCATCCACCGGTTCGCCCATGCAGGCGCTGCAGATCGTTCCCGGCGGCGCCAACTGGCTGCACCCGGGACGTTCCGCCACCATTCAGATCGGTCCGCAAAACATCCTCGGCTATTTCGGCGAATTGCATCCGCGCACGCTGGAAGCGCTCGGCGCCGACGGCCCGCTGGTCGCATTCGAGGTGATCCTCGAGCGGATTCCCGACGCGAGGCAGAAGCCGACCCGCGCCAAGCCGGTGCTCGAACTGTCCGCGTTCCAGCCGGTATCGCGCGATTTCGCCTTCATCGTCGATCGCAGCATCAGAGCCGGCGATATCGTGCGCTCGGCGCAGGCCGCCGACCGCAAGCTGATTACGGACGTCACGGTGTTCGACGTCTATGAGGGCAAGGGCATCGGCGACGGCAAGAAATCCGTCGCCATCGCCGTGACGATACAGCCGCGCGAAAAGACCCTGACCGATCAGGAGATCGACGCGATCGCCGCCCGGATCGTCGCCGAGGTGACCAAAAAGACCGGCGGCGCGTTGCGCGCATGATTCCGGCGTCTGACCGAAATGGAGCCAATAGAATCACGAAGATCGTCATGCCCGGGCATAGCCGTCCGAAGGACGGCGTCGCTTCCGCTCGCCTATGTCCCGAGCATCCACGTCTTTGCGGCAACGAGACAAGAAAGACGTGGATGGCCGGGACAAGCCCGGCCATGACGGCCGCGTTCGGTCTGGTTCCCGGTGATATCAGCGCCAACGTCGCGGTTGCGATCTGCGCCATCGCGTTTCTGTCGGGAACGGCGCGCGGATTTTCCGGCTTCGGCTCGGCGCTGATCTTCATGCCGCTCGCCAGCAGCATCGCCGCGCCGCGGCTGGTCGCGGCGCTGCTGCTGATCATCGATTTTGTCGCCGCCGCCCCGCTGCTTCCGAACGCCTGGCGACATGCCGACCGCCGCGCAACAGCGGTCATCGTGCTGGGCGCGCTGGTGGGCGTGCCGCTTGGTACCTATTTCCTGAGCCGGCTCGATCCGGTGACAACGCGCTGGATCATTTCCGGATTCGTGTTGGCATTGCTGGTGCTGCTGCTATCGGGCTGGCGCTACCGCGGCCAAGACCATCCGGCCCTTTCCGTCGGCATTGGCGCGCTGGCGGGCTTTTGCAGCGGGCTGGCGCAGACCGGCGGCCCGCCGATTGTCGGCTACTGGCTCGGCCGGCCAATCGCGCCGGCCACCGCGCGCGCCAACATCCTGCTGTTTTTCGGCGCCTCGGATTTCTTTTCCCTGGTCAGCAACGCGTTCACCGGGCTCGTCACCTCGGATGCGATCCGGTTCTCGCTGCTGGTCGGCCCGGTCTATGCCGTCGGCGTCTGGTTCGGCACAACGCTGTTCGGCCGCGCCAGCGAGCGGCTGTTTCGCACCATCTGCTATGTGCTGATCGCGGCGGCCGTCATCATCGGCCTGCCGCTGCTGGACCGCGTGCTGCGGTGATCCGGCCATGACGACGGGTGACCGGTGAGGGCCTCAACGCTCTCGAACCAGCAAATCAAGCGGTACCTCCAGCACGTTAGCGATGAGCCGAAGCGCCGCCGCCGTGCCGGTACGTCGGCCGTTTTCGATATCCGAAATATGACCCTGGCTTAGATCTGTCTTGAAAGAAAGATGCATCTGGGTGATGTCGCGCCATTCGCGCAAGACGCGCACCGGGTTCTCTCCATTGGCCATGCGATCGACAACGTCCTTCGGCAGCAATGGAGCACCACCTGAAATCTCCTTGCGCGCCCGCGAGACAATCCGTGCGGAACCCGCATCTTCATCCGCTTCAGATGCCCTGGCCACCAAAAGCTCGTAATCCTTCTTTGGAAGAATTGCGACTTCGCCACGCGGCGTCTTCTGGAATCGAACAGTCATGGCGTCCTCTTAAAGCGTTTTCAGGTTCACTTGAATTGCCTCTCCCGAGGCCTCGTGGTTCGAGGCGCGCGAAGGCGCGCTCCTCACCATGAGGGGCTGAGACCTTATCCTGAGGAGCGTCGCGAAGCGATGCGTCTCGAAGGATGAAGCCATCAAGGTGGAAATGGCGCTAGTCATATATTTCTCGCCGATGTCCTGCCGCGGCAACAATGATCGTTCCCTTGTCCTCGTATATTTGCGTCAACGCTTCATCACCAGATCGCAATACGCGTAACCATCGCGGGTGACGCGCTCGCCGGTGGCGATGGCGAGGCGGTGGGTGAAGATCGGGGCGGCCACCACACAGGTATGGAATTCGCCGTTCTCGCCGCAGGGATCGATGCCGCCGGGAAAATCGGCCAGCAATTGCCGATCGAATTTGCGGCCGGCGAACTCCGCCGGCAGCTTGTTCAGGTCGACGGTGGCGAGATAGGCCTCGAAGCCATCGGCGATCATCGCCTGCGCCAGCGGCAAGGTCGGCCTTTCCCAGAGCGGGAACACCGGCGTGATGCCGGTGCCCGCGAGTTTCTGCTCGCGATAGGCCCTGATGTCGCCAAGAAACAGATCGCCGAAGATTATGTGGGTGATGCCGTCCCCTACGGCGGTGGCGATCGCCTCGCCCAGCCGTGCCTCATAGACCTCATTCGGGCAGGGATAGGGGATCGGCACCATGCGCGGCGGCAATCCCGCCGCTTCGCATTGCGCCAGCAAGATCTCCTGCCGCACGCCGTGGATCGACACCCGGCCGAACGTCTCGGTTACCGTCGTCAGCGCGCCGACCACGTCGAGTTCGCCCGCGCCCCGCACGGCATGAAGCGCGTAGGCACTGTCCTTGCCGCTCGACCACGAAATCAGCGCCTTCGGCCGCGACGGCGTCACCGCAGTGGATACCTGGGTATCGCGGACCTGACCGGGGGCGCCCGGCGACGGCGTTTGGCCGCCGGCGCCGGTGCCGGTCCGGTATCCCTGAGCGCGCCGATCTTGCGCAGCGCGGCGTCCGCCGCGCGCTCACCGCTTTCCCACGCGCCGTCGACCGTTCCCCACAGCGTTTCATGGGTGGCCTCGCCGGCCAGGAACAGGGAGCCAACCGGCTCGGTCAGAATCCTGCGCGACGGCTGCCAGCCCGGCGCGGCCGATGACATCGCGCCGAGCACATGGGGCGCGGCATTCCAGTTGGTGGCGCTGGCTTTCGTGACCCCGGAAATGAGCTCGCTGCCGAACAGTTTGGTCAGCCATTCCCGCGCAAATGCCGTCATGGCCGGCTCGCCCTGCGCGGCGAGATCGCGGCCGAACGCGCCGGCGACATCGATGATGCACAGCGCCGAGCCCGCCCGGTTGGCGAACATCAGTGCAGTTTTCGTCGAGTTGCTCTGCTCGATCAGCATATCGTCGCGCGCGAGTCCAAGCGGGTTGCCCGGCAGTTGCAGGGCGATGCGATCGTAGCTGCCGAGGCTCAACTTCGCCGCGGCGTCGAGCTGGCGCCTGGGTATGTCGGGCGTGAACCTGATGTTGCCCGCGGCCAATACATTGCTTGATACCGTAACGATGGCGGCGCGCGCGGCAATCCTGCCGGCGGGCGTTTCCACCGTGACGTCGCGCCCGTTCCAGGTGACGTGGCTTGCCGGCGTCGACAGCGCCAGTGGCAGCTGCTCGCCGAGCCTGGCGATCAGCGTGCCAAGGCCCTGGCGGCAGGCGATCGCGGCGGTGCGATCCTGCGCGCGGGCCTTGTCCATGACGGAAACGTCCTTCAGGTCCTTGCCGGTAAAGCTGGCGCCCAGCACGAACTCCGCTGTGCCGGCCCAATCGCCGAGATCCTTCGGCAGGGCCGCGGCACAGGACATGTCGGCCCTGCCATGCGAGGCGTCGTCGATGGCGCGGTTGGCGCGCACCAAAGCGGCGAGAAATTCCTCGGTTTCGCCGGCCCGTGCAAAACGGCGGCCGATGCGGATTTTCTGGCCCAGTGGCGCCGGAGAGACCTCGAGCCCCGCACTGCGCGCGAACCGGACCATCGGATTGGTGTCGGGGCTGTGCAGCCAGCGCGCCCCGCGATCGAACGGCACCTCGTAGGTCGCGGTGTCGGTGAGGCAGCGACCGCCGATCCGTGCGGTCGCCTCGACCACGATCACGCTGCGGCTGGCGGCCTGGATGCGACGCGCCGCGGCAATGCCGGCAGCGCCCGCACCGATCACGACAATGTCAGCCTCGCGCGGCAGCGGCGCCGCCCACGCGCGGGAACCCAGCGCCGGTGTCACCGCAAGGGCCGCGAACGCCGACAGGAAATCGCGGCGCGTCATTGTCATGTCATGGTTTCCGGAACTTTGAAAAATGCGGGAACGTCCAGTGAACTTGCCGCATCCAAGTCGGGGCAGCAACCGTCATGGTAAATCAATCATGATTGATCCAGCGAACCCATGAACCAAATTGCAACGGCTTTCGACCATGATAAAGAGCAGAAAAAGCCGGCCGGAAAGGCCGTTGGGGGAAACATCATGGGCTTCGTGCTCGATACGGTCGGCCAGTGGATCGCGGGCTACCTCCAGAAGGAAGTGCCGGGCTATGAGCCGTTCACGCCGAGCGATCCCGAGCACCTGCGCGGCATTATCGAGCCCGGCGACGTCATCCTGGTCGAGGGCAACAACCGCGTCTCCGGCATTATCAAATACCTCACCCAATCCACCTGGTCGCATGCCGCGCTGTTTGTCGGCCCGATCGACGGCGCGGCCGAGCCCGACGGCGAGCCGCATGTCCTGATCGAGGCCAATATCGGCGAAGGCGTGACCTCGGCGCCGCTGTCGAAATACTTCCCCTATCACACGAGGCTGTGCCGGCCGGTGGGGCTGTCGTATGAAGACCGCTACACGGTGTGCCGCTACGCCATCAACCGGATCGGATTCGGCTACGACACCAAGAACATCCTCGATCTGATGCGCTATCTGATCCCGCTGCCGATACCGCAACGCTGGCGGCGGCGGATGATCGCGTTCGGCTCCGGTGATCCCACCAAGATCATCTGCTCGGCGCTGATCGCGCAGGCGTTCGACGCCGTGCGCTACCCGATCCTGCCCAAGATCACCCGCGCCGGCAGCAAACAGGCGCGGCGCGAAATCCTGCATATCCGCGATTCATCGCTGTATATGCCGCGCGATTTCGACATCTCGCCCTATTTCGAAGTCGTCAAACCCACCATCGTGCGGGGTTTCGACTACACCGCCCTGCACTGGGCCGACAAGCAAAAGCCGCTCCGGGAGGTAGCGGGCGAATTCGGACCGTTTCCAGAAAC
>JBDTKD010000382.1:0-5715 GCA_039935515.1 Bradyrhizobium sp. | reverse complement strand
AGAGCGCGCGGCGGCTGCGCCCGACCGCAACGATGTCGTGGTCCAGGCCGACGGGGTCTCCAAGCGTTTCGGCAGCCTATCGGTGCTCTCAGGCGTATCGTTCTCGGCGCGGCAGGGTGAACTCGTCAGCATTGTCGGGCCGAACGGCGCGGGCAAGACGACGTTGATCCGCTGCCTCGCCGACGGCCGCGAACGCTCGGAAGGCGCGGTGCGCATTGCCGGGCACTCGATCCATCGTCTGGCGCCCGACCGCATTGTCGGCCTCGGCCTCGGGCGCAAGTTTCAGGCGGCTTCCGTATTCGAGACATTGAACGTGGCGGATTGCCTGCGCATCGCGCGGGTCAGGAGTGAACGGCCGTCCTTTGTCGGGGCTTCGTCGGTTCTCGCCCTGCCTGCCGCGGCGCGCGCGGTGGTGGAGAGTTCGGGTCTGGCCGAACGGCTGGGCGAGGAGGCGCGCTTCCTCAGCCATGGTCTGAAACAGGCCCTCGAACTTGCCATGGTTTTGGCGCTGGAGCCGCAGGTTCTGCTGCTCGATGAGCCGACGGCGGGGCTGACGCGGGCGGAGCGTCAGGGTTTTGCCGGGGTCCTCACCGGGCTGGTGGCACGCGAACGGCTGTGCGTCCTGATCATCGAGCATGATCTCGACTTCGTCCGCCAAATCTCCTCGCGCATCATCCTGTTGCATCAGGGGCGCGTCGCTCTTGACGGCTCGGTGGCCGATGTCGTCGATGACCCATTGATCCGTGAGATCTACACCGGCAACACCCGCTCCGGGGGACGCGAGGCGACGTCATGACCGCCGCGCTCGAACTGATCAATCTGACCAGCGGTTATGGCAGCTCGACCGTCGTTCACGGGGTTTCGCTGCAGATCGCGCCCGGCGAGATATTCGCCCTTGTCGGCAAGAACGGCATGGGCAAGTCTTCGCTCCTGAAAACGATTCTTTCATTTCTGCCGGCCTCGGACGGTGCAGTCCGCCTCAACGGACGCGACGTCACCAGTCTTGCTCCGTATCGCAAACGTGCGCTCGGGCTTGCCTACGCGCCGCAGGAACAGGCGCTGTTCCAGGACCTGAGCGTGCGCGATAACCTCCGGCTTGGGCTGAGCGATGACCGCGCCTTCGAGGCAAGGCTGGCCGACGTCAGCGGCTGGTTTCCCGTAATCACCGCGCGGCTTTCCCAGCGTGCCGGCACCTTGTCGGGGGGCGAGCAAAAGATGCTGATTGTGGCGCGGGGGTTGATCGCCGAACCACGTCTGTTTCTTCTCGACGAAGTGACGGAAGGCCTGCAGCCTTCTGTTGTGGACCGGCTCGCCGAGGTGCTCGCCACAACAAGGCGCGACCGCGGTACCGCGATGCTGGTCGTCGAGCAGCATCTGTCCTTTGTCCTTGGACTTGCAGATCGCTTTGCGGTGTTCAAGCGGGGCGAAGTGGTGGATACCGGGCCGGTGGACGCCGGTTCGGCGGCGCGGATCGACGAACACATGCGGCTGTAAAGCGCGCCGAGCGATACGATCTGCCGATCGCCCGCCCCCGGTCACTCCGTGCCGTCAGGCCGCGACCGGTTTGAACCGGGTCAGCGGATACCTTCTTCGGCAATGGTTTCCTCAGCAACCTTGGCGCGTTGCTGGCTTTCTTCCGTCAAGCGGGTGTCCTTCCAGCCGCCTTGCGCGAACCAGCCGATCGAGACGGCGGCGGCGCCGATATTGGCGATCGGGAATGACCACCACAGTCCGCCGGACTGCAGGCTTGTGTGTTTCGACAGCACATAAGCGAGCGGAAATTGAAACATGAACTGCGAGACCAGCGCGATCACCATGGAGACCAGCATGTTGCCGGAGGCGCGGAACGCGGAAACGATGCAGAGTTGAATGCCGATGCTGCCCCATGCCAGGCACATGATCCGGACAAATCGGGCGCCTTCCTCGATCACATCAGGTGCGCCCGGTACGAAGAACGCCACCAGAGCCGGCGCAAATAGATAGGCGGCAGCGCCGGCCAGCGAGAGAATGACGAAGCCGGAACCGGCGCCCAGCACGGTAATCCGTTCGGCCCGCCCGATATTGCCCGCCCCGATATTCTGGCTGACGAGGGTCGATACCGCCATCGACATTCCCATCGCCGGGATGGTGACGAACTGCAGGATGTTCGAACCCACGCCGTAGGATGCGAGAGTCACCGTCCCGAAACTTGCCACCAGAAACGACAGCAGCATCGGCCCCAGTCCACGGGTCGAGAGCTCAATCGAGCCGGGCAATCCGAGCAGAAAAGCGCGCTTGATGTAGGAGGGATCGGGGGCAAAGGCGCGCCATGAGAGATGAATTCCGTGCCGGCCTCGCAGAAAGACAGCAAGGCCGAGCAGGGCGGCCAGCGCCTGGGTCGCCAGGGTCGCTATGGCGGCGCCCATGACGCCGTGCGGCGATAACGGTCCCCAGCCGAAGATAAACAGTGGATCGAGCAGGAAATTCAGCAGCACCGTCAACAGCACGATCAGCAGCGGAATGCGCGTCTCGCCGACCCCGCGCATCAGCGCCTGGAACATGCCGTACAGGAAAACAAAGATAATGCCGATGAAGGAGACCCGCATGAACCCGAGTGCGCCGCTATAGACGTCGGGCGCCACTCCCACGAGTTCGAGCAGATAAGGGGCCAGAATATATCCGGCCGTTCCCAGAACCGCCGATGTAACGAGAACCATCAGCATCGTTTGCGCGGCGACATGGTTGACCATGTCCTGGCGGCCCGCCCCCATATATTGGGCCGAGAGGGTTGCGCCCGCGATTCCGAAGCCTGCACCCAGTGCAATCACGAGGAATGTCACGGGAAAGCTGACCGACACCGCGGCCACGGCCGCCGCGCCCAGCCTTCCGATCCAGAAAGCGTCGGTAAGCTGGTAGCCGGTTTGCAGGACATTGCCCAGAATGATGGGAACGGCGAGCCGGAATAGCGCCGCGCCGATCGGGCCCTCGAGGAAAAGCCGTTGACGTTTGCTGGGCATGGCCTCGAAAATCTCTCCGCAGGGAGGAAGGGGTGCTGTCGGACGACGGTCCGGCGCCTAAATCGTCTTCCGGTTCACTCGAATCATTGTTGCTTCTCCCGAGGCCTCATGGTTCGAGACGCGCGAAGGCGCGCTCCTCACCATGAGGGGCTGATCGACCTCATCCAGAGGAGCATCGCGAAGCGATGGGTCTCGAAGGATGAAGCCATTGAGGTCGGAAATTGCTTTAGCGACCGCGCACCCCGTGCAGAAAGAGATCCACCGCCTGGCGGACGCGTTCTTCGATCTCGTCCGCGGCGGGACCAATGCCAAACGCTGCAAGCCGCAGATCGCTGTCAATGACCAGGCTGATGAACTGCTCGGCGGCTCGCTCAAGATCGTTGACGCGCAACTGTGAGGCTTGACGCCGCAACGCCGCGGCTATGGCCCGAATGGCCGGCTGCCGCCCCTCGGCGTTGGCGAGCCGCCCGAACGCGGGCCGGCGCTCCGATTCACCCAGGATGATGCGGTGAAGACTGACAACTTGCGGTGCCAGAGCGCTGCGGAGCAGATGGCGTCCGATCTCCATCAGCATCGGCTCCAATTCGTGCGTTCCCAGCTGGAATTGGTTGATCGGAACGAGCCAGCGATCGATGAGGTCGCGCAATACGGCGCTGAACAGCTCATTCTTGTCACGATAGCGGGCATAGACCGTGCGCTTCGACATGGATGCGGCCTCGGCGACCGCATCGATCGAAGTGCCGTCGAAACCATGCTTCATGAACATCGCGCCGGCAGTTTCAATGAGATGCTGCCGCCGCCTTACCGCCTCGGCGCGTGTCGGTCGTCCGCCTCGATTCAACGCGCGGGTGGAAGGACGGACCGTTTCGCTGTACCGCACCCCATCCCCTTGTCCAGAGCCATAAAACCGGTATATTAAAACTATACCGTACCGTTACATATCATTCGGGAGACGGCGTGAAAAGGGGCTCCAGCCGCAGCATCTGGCCGGCTCTTGCGGGCCTCGCCGCAGCATTGATGGCGTCAGCCGCGGCGGGTCAGCAAGCCCCGCCGAAACCTCCCGCCGTGGGCGTCGTGGCCGCGGTTCGCAAGCCTGTCACCCAGTCGAGCGAATATGTCGGCCGTATTCAGGCGATCGAACGGGTCAATCTCACCGCGCGGGTGGCTGCCTTTCTCGACGCGCGACTCTTCACCGAAGGTGCCGAGGTCAAGAAGGATCAGCCACTCTATCGGCTTGAGCAGGGACCGTTCCAGGCGGACGTAAAGGCGAAAGAAGCGGCGATCGCCCAACTCAAGGCCCAGCTTGTGAACGCGCAGATCGTTCTCGGCCGAGCCAAGGCATTGCTGAACACACCCGCCGGGCAGCAATCGACGGTCGACACCGCAACCGCCAACGCCTCGGCGCTCGAGGCGCAGGTGCTTGGGGCTGAGGCTCAATTGCAGCAGTCCGAGATCAATCTCGGCTACACCGATATTCGCTCGCCGATCGACGGCAAGATCGGACGCACCAGCGTGACCGTCGGCAACTACGTCAACCCAAGCTCAGGTGTGCTCGCGACGATCGTCAGCCAGGACCCGATGCATGTGGTGTTCGGCGTCTCCTCGCGTAGCGCCATCGCGCTGCGCGACCGCAGCACCGAGAAGCCGATCGTGGTCAAGATCCGTCTGGCGGACGGCCACATCTATGGCCAGACCGGCACCCTCAATTTCTTCGACAACACGGTAGCCGGCAATACCGATACCATCACGGTGCGCGGCGACCTGCGCAATCCGCTGAGCGAAGCAAAGACGGCTGGCGCAGCGCGCGAACTCGTCGATGGCGAATTCGTCACCGTGATCCTGGAGGATGCCGAACCGGTCGAGGCGGTGACGATTCCGCGCGCGGCCGTGTTGACGGATCAGCAAGGCGACTATGTCTACGTCGTCGACGGCGACAACAAGGTGCAGCAGCGGCGCGTCCAGCTCGGGCCCGCGACGCCGGGCATCGCCGCCGTCATGAGCGGACTCAACGAAGGCGAGCACGTCGTCGTCGAGGGCATCCAGCGGATCCGGCCCGGCCAACTGGTGTCGCCCGGGTCCGCCGGAAGCGCGGAGGGCACCCCCGGCTCACCCGCTCCGGGCTAAGGCTGGATTCAATGATTTCCGCCATCTTCATCCGCCGGCCGCGACTAGCCATCGTCATCGCCATTGTCATCACGCTGGCCGGCCTGATCGCACTGACCCGGATTCCCCTTGCACAATTCCCCGACATCGTGCCGCCCCGCGTGCAGGTGACCGCGAGCTATCCGGGCGCGTCGGCTGCGGTGATCGAGGCGGCCGTGGCGCAGCCGCTTGAGGCCCAGATCGTCGGCGTCGACAAGATGATCTACATGAAATCGACCAGCGCCAATGACGGTACCTACAATCTGACGGTCAGTTTCGCCGTTGGAACGAACCCCGACATCGACACGGTCAACGTCAACAATCGCGTTCAAACCGCGCTGCCGCAGCTTCCGCAGACGGTGCAGTTGCAGGGGCTGACGGTCATCAAGCGATCGGCGGCCATCCTGCAGTTTCTCAATCTCTACAGCGATGACGGAAAGCTCACGCCGGTGTTCATCACCAGCTATGCGACGCTCAACGTTCTCGATGAGCTGTCCCGCGTACCGGGCGTCGGCCAGGCCCTGCTGTTCGGCAAGCTTAATTATTCCATGCGCATCTGGTTCGACACCCAGCGCCT
>JBDTKD010000381.1:0-3630 GCA_039935515.1 Bradyrhizobium sp. | reverse complement strand
CCTGGTTTGGAGTGCCTCATGGTGAGGAGGCGCTTCTTCAGCGCCGTCTCGAACCATGAAGAGGTCATGTCTCATCCTTCGAGACGCGGCCAAGCGGCCGCTCCTCAGGATAAGGCAAGCCGTCAGTTCAGCATCTCGATCGCCATCGCGACGCCCTGACCGACGCCGACGCACATGGTGGCAAGCGCACGCTTGCCGCCGCGCTTCTCCATGCCATGCACCGCTGTCATCGCCAGCCGCGCGCCGCTCATGCCGAGGGGGTGACCGAGCGCAATGGCGCCGCCATGCGGATTGACGAAATCGGCATCTTCCTTGACGCCGAGCTGACGCAGGCAGGCGATGCCCTGCGAGGCGAAGGCCTCGTTGAGCTCGATCAGATCGAAATCGCTGATCTTGAGGCCGAGCCGCTCCATCAGCTTGCGGGTCGCCGGCACCGGACCGATGCCCATGATGCGCGGCGGCACCGCGGCCGAGGCGAGGCCGAGAATTCGCGCCCGCGGCGTCAGCCCGTGCTTCTTCACGGCCGCTTCGGAGGCGAGCATCATCGCGGCCGCGCCGTCATTGACGCCGGAGGCGTTGCCGGCGGTCACCGTGCCGGGATTACGCACGATCGGCTTCAGCTTGGCCAGCCCCTCAAGCGTGGTTTCGGGGCGCGGATGTTCGTCCTTGTCGACACTGGTCGGGCCGGCCTTGCCGCCGGGAACCGAGATCGGCGTGATCTCTTCGGCAAAATAACCCGAGGCGATGGCTCGGCCGGCGCGCTGCTGCGAGCGGACCGCGAACGCGTCCTGGTCCGCGCGCGAGACCTGGAATTCCTCGGCGACGTTCTCGCCGGTCTCGGGCATGGCGTCGACGCCGTATTGCGCCTTCATCAACGGATTGATGAAACGCCAGCCGATGGTGGTGTCGAAAACATCGGCGGCGCGGGAAAACGCCTCCGCCGCCTTGCCCATCACGAACGGCGCCCGCGTCATCGATTCGACGCCGCCGGCGATTGCAAAATCGATCTCGCCGGCGCGGATCGCGCGCCCGGCAGCCCCGACCGCATCGAGCCCGGAAGCGCACAGGCGGTTCAGCGTCTGGCCCGGAACCGAGTCCGGCAGGCCCGCCAGCAACAGCGCCATCCGCGCTACGTTGCGGTTGTCCTCGCCGGCCTGGTTGGCGCAGCCGAGATAGACCTCATCGACCGCGGACCAGTCGAGCCCGGGATGCCGCGCCACCAGGGCCCTGATCGGCGCCGCCGCCAGATCGTCGGCGCGCACCTTGGCCAGCGCGCCGCCGAAACGGCCGATCGGGCTCCTCACGGCATCGCACACAAATACATCGCGCATTGAGTCTCTCCCTGGATGCCGCGTTTCCGCGCCGAACCTCGCGAGTGGATGGCGAGTTTTAGGAGCGCCTTCGCGGCAGGTCAATTGATCGCAGCCCCCCGCTGTGGCGCTTTCGTGTGTGGTCCGTTATGCCGGCAAGGCGGAGGTAACCGGCAATGCGGCGCCGCGAGGGTGGAAAACCCGGATGGCCATGGCAAACCGGTAGGATCGAGCGACGAAATTTTGTAGTTTGCGCACCCGATGACAATCCAGCCCTCGATCCCAATCCCATCCGACGCAGTCCCGGCCTCTGATGCACCGGCGCGGGTGACGCCGATGATGGAACAATATCTCGAGATCAAGGCCGCTCATCCCGGCCTGCTGCTGTTCTACCGGATGGGCGATTTCTACGAACTGTTCTTCGAGGACGCCGAGATCGCCTCCAAGGCGCTCGGCATCATGCTCACCAAACGCGGCAAGCATCAGGGCGTCGATATCCCGATGTGCGGCGTTCCGGTGGAGCGCTCGGACGATTACCTGCATCGCCTGATCGCACAGGGCCACCGCGTCGCGGTGTGCGAGCAGATGGAGGACCCCGCGGCAGCGAGGGCGCGTGGCAACAAGAGCGTGGTCCGCCGCGATGTGGTGCGGCTGGTGACGCCGGGCACGCTGACCGAAGACACACTGCTCGACGCGAGGGCCAACAATTATCTGCTGGCGATCGCCCGCGCCCGTTCGTCCGCCGGCGGCGACCGCATCGGGCTCGCCTGGATCGACATCTCGACCTCCGAATTCATCGTCACCGAATGTTCGAGCGGCGAACTGCCGGCAACGCTTGCGCGCATCAACCCCGATGAAGTGATCGTCACCGACGCACTGTATGGCGATCCGGAATTGGGACCGCTGTTGCGCGAATGGCCGGCGGCGACGCCGCTGCCCCGCGACTTCTTCGACAGCGCCACGGCCGAGCGGCGGCTGTGCGAATATTTTGCGGTCGCAACCATGGATGGCCTCAGCGCCATGTCGCGGCTGGAAGCGACCGCCGCGGCCGCCGCCGTCACCTATATCGACCGCACCCAGGTCGGCAAGCGGCCGCCGCTGTCGCCGCCTTCGCGCGAGGCCGCTGGCACCACCATGGCGATCGACCCGGCCACCCGCGCCAATCTCGAGCTGACGCGCACGCTCGTCGGCGAGCGGCGCGGCTCGCTGCTGGATGCGATCGACTGCACCGTGACCGCGGCCGGATCGCGCCTGTTGGCACAGCGGCTGGCGGCGCCGCTCACCGACAGCACCGCGATCGTGCGCAGGCTCGATGCGATCGGCACCTTCATGGCGGACAGCGCGGTGCGCGACGATATCCGCGCCACCCTGCGCAGCGCCCCCGACATGTCGCGCGCGCTGGCGCGAGCGTCGGTGGGCCGCGGCGGCCCGCGCGATCTCGCCGGCCTGCGCGACGGCATCCTCGCCGCCGACCAGGCGCTGGCCCGGCTCGGCGAACTCGACCATCCGCCACCGGAAATCACCGAGGCGATGGCGGCGTTGCAGCGCCCCTCCCGGGCGCTGGCCCGCGAATTCGAACGCGCGCTGGCCGAATCCCTGCCGCTGATCAAGCGCGACGGCGGCTTCGTGCGCGAGGGCTATGAGAGCGCGCTCGACGAGACCCGCAACCTGCGCGACGCCTCGCGCCTCGTGGTCGCTGCGATGCAGGCGCGCTATGCCGAGGTCACCTCCGTCAAGGGCCTCAAGATCCGCCACAACAATGTGCTTGGCTATTTCGTCGAGGTGACGGCGCAGCACGGCGACAGGCTGATGACGGCGCCGCTGAATGCGACCTTCATCCACCGCCAGACGCTGGCCGGCCAGGTCCGCTTCACCACCGCGGAACTCGGCGAGATCGAAGCCAGGATCGCCAACGCCGGCGACCGCGCGCTGGGGCTGGAACTGGAAATCTTCGAGCGGCTCTGCGCGATGGTGACCGACGCGAGCGAGGATTTGCGCGCGGCCGCGCATGGCTTTGCGCTGCTCGACGTCGCCACCGCGCTGGCGAAGCTGGCGATCGACGAGCATTATGTGCGCCCCGAAGTCGACGCCTCGCTCGGCTTTGCGATCGAAGGCGGCCGGCATCCGGTGGTCGAGCAGGCGCTCAAGCGCGATGGCCAGCCCTTCATTGCCAACGCCTGCGACCTGTCGCCGGGGCCGGGACAGAAGCCGGGGCAGATCTGGTTGATCACCGGGCCGAACATGGCCGGCAAATCGACCTTCCTGCGCCAGAACGCCCTGATCGCGCTGATGGCGCAGATCGGCAGTTTCGTGCCGGCGG
>JBDTKD010000380.1:0-4560 GCA_039935515.1 Bradyrhizobium sp. | reverse complement strand
CGCATCGCTTCGCGATGCTCCTCTGGATGAGGTCTGAGACCCTCATGGTGAGGAGCGCGCCTTCGCGCGTCTCGAACCATGAGGCCTCGGGAGAAGCAACAATGATCCGGGTGAACCGGAAAACGCTCTAGCCTTGACCGGGGGCGGAGGAAAAACCCTGCGATGCTCGGCGCATCCGGTTGCGGCCAAGGAAATAGATCGCCGTGGTGATGATCAGGAGGATTATTCCGGTCAGAATCGAGACCAGACCAACCGGAATCAGCACCAGCGAGGCGTGCCGCCCGGGATTGGCCAGCCAGTAGTGGCGGACCGACGTCAGCACAAAGGCGAGGCCGGCAAATCCGGCGCCGCCGCCCGCCACCAGCAGCGCCCACATCCGTCGCAACTGGCTTAGCCGCTCGCGTGCGGTCTCGGTGCGGGGAGCATGATGGCGACCGACCCGTCGCACCAGCCGCACCGCAAAGGCGATCGAGCTGAACCCGATCAGTACGCTGGCCGCTCCCAGTATCAGTCGGGTGGATGAATCGATGTCCGGGTTTTGCTGCAGCGTCAGCAACGGAAAATCGAACGCGGCATGCAGCGCCACCGGGGCGAACACGACCAGGATCCGGCTCGAGATCCGGGCCCGGTCGCGATGGTGTCGGTGCGCGCCGAGCGCGGTGCCCGAGCGTGCCATCGCAAGATAGGCGCCGGCAATGATGCCGAGCGCGCCATGGAACGGCACGGTCAGGACGCTGCGCAGCGCGGCGAGTGGTCGCCACATATCGGCGTGCTGGACGAGGTAAGCGAGATTTTCGTAAGCGGCAAAGCCCAATCCCGCCGCCGCGCCATAGATCACGGTGTCCATGGGATCGGCGAAGGGTCGCCGCCGCGCCGAGACCGCGACGATCACCAGAATCTTGACGATTTCCTCGGGCGCCGCGACGCCGAAGATCGAATGCAGGGCCTGCGCAACCCAGGGATTTTCCGGCGCCGCCACGATCCGCGCAAACGGCACGCGCGCCACGCCCAACAGAGAAATGCTGGCGGCGCCGAGCAGGAAGGCGGTCCAGACCTTGAGGGGCGGTCCGGGCCGTTCTCCGGCGGCAACCACAAGCCAGAGGATCAGCAGCGCCGGTGCGATGGCCGCCGTACCGATCACGGTTGGAAGCGATTCAAGAAGGTTCATCAGGATGGCAAATAAGCCATTTTCCCCCATTATCTATTGTTCGAAACAATCCGCGTGTCGCCGCGATCAGCCGACGACCCCTGGTCAATTTTGCGCCGCGGCACGGTGCACCCAGCAACCGCGGCAGATGTTCCTCGATTGTGCATTCACCCGTTCGTCCTCCTCCGCGCCGAATGAATCCGGAGATTTCGGGGTACCGAGCCCGGCTGAAGCCGCCGATCTTGCCGCCGCGGACGACCGCTGCGCGATCGCGGTCCGGGCCATAGCGCAGGCTGCGATCACCACGGCAAGGACTCTCATTTCACATCCCGTGGCCATTGGAACCGGCCGGAAAATGCAGGCGATTTCTTACTGACTGCGAATATCAAATTCAATCAAGGAGTTTGTCGGATTTCCCCGAGCAAGATGCGGGCCATCGCGAGCAATGTCCATGGCCGGCCGGCCTACGCAAACATACGGCGGCGCGCGCGAGGTCCGGCGTGATACGGTGCGTTAGTCAAGCCAGGAGGCGCACGGGGTGATTTTATTTCGCGGAGCAGAGACGCATACAAGGTCCGTTCTGAAGGCCATCAGTTGGCGAACCCTGGGGACGCTGGATACTTTCGCGATTAGCTGGTTCATGACGGGCCGGATCGAAGTGGCGGGATCGATCGCCGGCCTGGAGATCATCACCAAGATCGCCTGGTACTACCTTCACGAACGCCTCTGGGCGTCGGTAACCTGGGGGCGGCGCTGATCGCGGGACCCGGGATGTTTGACGTAGGCGGAGTTTCCGACCGGTGCGCCTGCGGCGGCTAGTCTAGTGCCCCATGCTGTGAGAGATCGACCGTCCCATGCTGCGCAAGCCATCCACGAGCGTGCCGTTGTTATATTCGGTGTCCCAGTAATAAAGGACGGAGAGAACGATCAGCACAGCCACGAAGACCCGCATCGCATTTCCCCCAAAGGTACCGATCGGGACTGAAAAATCACGGCGGGCGGCAGCAGAGCTGTTAGGGTGTTTCCATTAAAAATGTGCGAGTAACGCCGGAATACCAATTTAATCTGCAACCCAACCGCATCAACGCGAATCCAATATTCGACAGGCAAACACCAACAATTAATCCAGTCAATCGGCATTGCATTTTACGGTGGGCTGCGGCCTGCCGCCGATCGCTCATGAAAAAGGCCGCCGGTAATATGTCCAGCGGCCTTGCCGGGCTCAAAATTTCTTGGAGCTAAAAACGCAACCTCAGCCCCGGTATTTTATCCTACCCGCAGCATGGAGCGCCGTGCACACAGAAAACGCCGGTTCCGCCAAGGAACAGATGATGTGTGGTGATTGCGACACAGCCGGCGGCGCTCATGAACATGATGTCAATCAGACCTCTTCAATGGTTCGGGTCACCGGCATCAAAGTTCTCGACCACGAGATTCTGTTCCCGCAAAATCCACCTTTGCGCCGAAGGGCATATTGCCTACGACACGATGATCGTGCAGCAAGTCCGGAACCGAGATCGAGGATTTCCCGTGGCCGACGAGCTTGATTACGAAATTTACCAGGACCAGAAGCGGTTACAGCGGCGCCGGAGCAGGGCTCCGAGAGTGCCTTTGATCGTCGCCGTGCTGGCCGTTATTGCTGCCGCGTCTGCCTTTGGCTGGCTCAATTACGGGCGGCTGGTTCAGCCGGCCTCGTCCGCCCCAAGCCCGGTCGCCGCTACGGTGGCCAGGAATACCGAAGAAACGGTTGCGCTGAAGGATTTTCAATCGTTTCAGCAGCAGACGGCTCAGTCACTGCAGTCGATGGATCAGGGCATCGCGGTCCAAAAAGCCGACCTGACCCGTCTGTCCGATCAGCTTTCGGCGTTGGCGGCCAGACTAGACGCGCTGCAAACCGCTGCGGCGCCTGCACCCCCGCCTGCCGCTCCGGCGCGGCCGGCCGTCACCGCGCCGCGCAAGAGGTTACCGGTGGAGAGACCGGCCGGCCGCATTTCAGTTGGCGGCGCTCCGCTGCCGGCGGCACCTCCGCAGGACGGCCGGTAGCAACGACATTTCCGGTCCGGCAATGCCGGCGGGCACCGCGGTTGCCGATCCCAATTGGGGGTCGCAGGCTTTTTTGAACCTAAAGCACATTCCTCTCGACTGACCGGTGGGGCCGGAGTTTGAGGAATGCAGAATGTCCGATGTACCTGACTTCAGGAAGTGGGCGGCCCGAGTAGCTCGCCAGGCCGACAAGGAGCCGGATGCCACCGAAGCCCAGCGTTTGATGAGCATTGCGGCCTATTGGGCGAAGCTTGCCGAGATTGAAGATTGGCAGCGGGATAGCGCGGTGAGCGGCACCAAACATTAGCCGCGCCGGTTCTGCCAGCACCAAGGATTGGCTTCTGTTTCCAGCGCCGCGGCGCCGGCAGCGGGAGCAGGGGTCAGTAAAGCCCTACCAGGGGCAGCACCCGTTGCAGGATCGCGCCAAGACAGATGAGGATCACCAGCAGCTTCAAAAGCTGCGCCAGGCGGCGATCGTTGGCAAATTTGTCGATGGCCCAAAAACAGATGGCACCGATCACGACAATAATCAGAACACCGATGAGAACCGAAATCATCGCAATCCCCCCTGCCGCAATCATGCCCGCTTCGAGACCGCAGCGTAACGCGGGAATCCTGCGGGCGAAAGCGTCCTGCGCGGCATCGGGGCGGCCGGGAGGGGGGACGGTTGTTGCTTGAAATCATCATCGCTGGGGAAGTTGGTTTCGTACAACGGAATCTTTTTGACTGTGCAAACGGTCGACCCTTTAGTTGAGTCTATTGCGCGGGAACCATCCATGTTCGAGGCGATAACAGCATTTTTCGTTGTTCTGAGCGTCGGAATTCTCATCGCCCATGCTTTGGACGCGTTTCGAACCTGAGATCCTGGCAAATCGGCCAAGGGCGAGGTTCAGCCGTTGACTGGCGCGCCCCGGCGCAAAGCGATTGTTGTTTCGGATCAAAGTGGTTGCGCAAATTGCGAAACCGCCGATTCAGCAACCGCGGCAGATGGTTTTCAGTTTCTCGTCCAGTCGACTGTTCTCGGCGGCGAGTTGATCGACGAACTGTCCCGGTGGACTCTGTACAGCGGGGGTTTTTGCCTCAGTCGGCTTGGTTCGCGCCGTCGGCGGCGAAGCCCGGTCGTAACAGGCAAGCCGTGCATCGGCCTTTGGTATCGACTGGCACTCCGATGCCTGGGCGGTCGCATTTCCGGAAAACAAGCAAAGTAAAGACAATGCAATGAATCTCATTTTTCCAATCCCTGGCAGGCGGTGACTGGCATGGACCGTACACCATCGCGCGAGGCCGAAGTTTTATATCTTGACGCGGGCTCGGCGGCCGGACGGCACCTGCGCCTTGGCAACCGCTCGGGCCCAACCAGGAGCGGCGCT
>JBDTKD010000379.1:0-4282 GCA_039935515.1 Bradyrhizobium sp. | reverse complement strand
GATGTTCTTGACGTCGGGGTCATCGGCGCGGTCGAGCAGCGTGCGCGGAAACACGATCCTGGTGAGTCCCTGCTGCTCGGCTTCGAGCCGCGCCGCCCGCGCCCACAATCCGTCGAGCGTCTTGGTGACGATGGCAAGGTTCGCCTTGGTGACGGTATCGTCGAGTCGCACCAGCACGTCCCCGGCCTTGACAAGGTCTCCGTCGTGCGCGCGCACCTCACCGACCACGCCACCGGTCGGGTGCTGCACCTTTTTGAGACTCGATTCGACCACAATCGATCCCGGCGCGATCAAGGCGCCCGAGATCTCGGCAGTCGAAGCCCAACCGCCCAGGCCGCCCGCAAGAAGTACTACAACGGTCAGCCCGACGATCAGATGCAGTCGGATTGACGCGCGCGCGTCGCCAGCCTGGCCGGTCATGATTTGGCAACTCCGGCGTCGGATACGATCTTGATGGGGGACGGCGGCCCGACCCGCTGCAGCACCTGCCCCAGCACCGTTTCCTTGGCGCCGAACGCCTGCATGCGGCCGTCCCGCAGCACCAGCAGCTGATCGACCGCCTCGATCCCGATCGGCCGGTGCGCAACGATCACGACAATGGCGCCGCGCTCGCGCGCCGCACGAACGGCCCGGGTCAGCGCCTCATCGCCCTCGGTATCTAGATTGGAATTGGGCTCGTCGAGCACGATCAGGAACGGATCGCCATAAAGCGCCCGCGCCAGCGCCACGCGCTGGGCCTGCCCGGCCGAGAGCGAGGTGCCCTGCTCGCCGATCTGGGTGTCGTAGCCCTCGCGCATCTTGATGATCATCTGATGGACGCCAGCCTCCTTGGCGGCGGCGATGATGGCTTCCGAATTGGCTTCGGGATCGAACCGGCAAATGTTCTGGGCCACGGTGCCGGCGAACAATTCGACGTCCTGCGGCAGGTAACCGATATGATGGCCGAGCACATCGGACGACCACTGGTCGAGTGCTGCCCCGTCGAGCCTGACCTTGCCGC
This sequence comes from Bradyrhizobium sp., assembly GCA_039935515.1. Classification (GTDB taxonomy): domain Bacteria; phylum Pseudomonadota; class Alphaproteobacteria; order Rhizobiales; family Xanthobacteraceae; genus Bradyrhizobium. The sequence goes on along the minus strand of JBDTKD010000379.1, from coordinate 3,282 downwards.
GAAACGGCTGCCATACGCCGACCAGCGCGCGCACCAGCGACGACTTGCCGGATCCGCTCGGCCCGATGACGCCCAATCCATGCCCGGCTTCCAGCTCGAACGTGACGTCCTGAACGATCACCTTCTGGTCGCCCGGCGGCACGATGCTGACCGCTTCGACCGCAAGGCGGCTCGACGGGCTCTGCAGCAGCATCTGCGCCGAACGCGCGGGCAGCTGCTCGAGCAAGCGGTTGAGGCGATGCCAGCTCTGGCGCGCGGCAACGAAGCTCTTCCAGTGCGCAATCGCCAGATCGACCGGCGCCAGCGCCCGCGCGCTCAGGATGGAGCCCGCGATGATGATGCCCGCAGTCGCCTCCTGATGGATGACCAGATAGGCGCCGACACCGAGCACCGCCGATTGAAGCGTCATGCGCAGGACCTTGGCGATCGCGCCAAGCCCTCCCGCGACGTCGCTGGCGCGCTGGTTGCCTGCCAGATAATCCTGGTTGGCCTCGCTCCAGCGGCGGGTCAGGCGTCCGGACATTCCCATTGCCACCAGCACTTCGGCATTTCGCCGGCTGGTGGCGGCAAGATCGTTGCGGCGCGCCGCCAGACCCATCGCGTCACGCGCCGGCGCCCGCGACATGTATTCGGTGACCACGGTGAGGCTGACCAGGATGATCGCGCCGACCAGCGCCGTGAGGCCGATCATGACGTGGAAAGCAAAACAGATCGCCAGATAAAGCGGCAACCACGGCAGATCGAAGAACGCGCCGGGCCCCATGCCGGAAAGGAACGAGCGAACATGGTCCAGATCGCGCAGCGGCTGAAGCCCGTCATTGCGCGCGCCGACGATCAGCGGCAGGCGCACAACGGTTTCGAACACCCGATTGTTGAGGGATTGATCGAGTGCGGTGCCGATCCGACCGAGAATCCGGGCACGGATCAGGTCGAGAACGCCCTGGGCGATGTACATGCCGCCGGCCAGGATCGCGAGGCCGATGAGGGTCGGCACGCTCCGGCTGGGAAGCACCCGGTCGTAGACTTCCAGCATGAACAGCGAGCCGGTCAGATAGAGCAGGTTGATCATGCAGCTCATGACGCCGACGCCGACGAACGCATTGCGGCAGGCGCGCAGCGCATCACCGAGTTCGGAACGCCGGACGCCGGGAACCGCAGACATCGATCCTGATCTCTCCAACAGGAAGCGGGAATCGCAGTCTTACCGTTGTTTCCGGCCATCGTCCATTTAAGTCATGTTAACCTGAACGCTTCCGGCAGGCCGGCAGCCCGTTCGGCCGCCGGGCGGGAACCAAACCGGCTCCAAATCGCTGATATTGCCACCTCAAACGACAGCATTGGAGTTTCCATGACCCGCCGTTCTATCGGGCCGACCGTGCTTCTCGCCGTGGTGGCGCTTCCGGTCGTGGCGCAGGCCCTGGTCGAGCCGCACACGCGCCGGATTGTCGAGATCGTCGAGTAACCCGACACGGTCGGAAATATCCAATGGGGCCGTCCGTTCGGATGACCCATTTTTTCAGCCGCTCTGCCATAGAGCAGGCTGACTGCAGGGTCAGAACCGCCCGCCGCCTCGGAGCAGCCGCACGATCAGCAGCAGCACGATCGCGCCTATCGCGGAATAGATGATTTCCGATACGAGGCCGGTGCCGAGATGGAAGCCAAGTCTTGGAAACAGCAGACTCGCGACCAGCGCACCGGCGATACCGATGAGTATATCGCCGATGATCCCGAAGCCGGTGCCACGCACGATTTTTCCGGCGAGCCAGCCCGCGACCAGGCCCACGAACAAAATAACGATAATGCTTTCATTGGATATGTGCATCAGATCTCCCCCTCTTCGCACGTGCGGTCACCGGCGCGCTGTTTTCGAATCTATCCATAAACCCGGCACGTGACGACTACAATCTGACCCCACGGCGGCGCCGAATGATTTTGCGGCGAAACTTTCACGCACTGCCGGCGTTATGAGGGCATGACACAACCCGATATCTGGTATGTGGCCTTTGGGCCGGACAAGACGGTGAAAATGGACGACAGCGCCACCGGGATGGTCCGATCGACCCGGACGTTCAAGTCGGAAGTGGATGCCAAGCTGTTCGCCATGCAGATCCTCGCCAAAGGCTGGACGGCCAGCGCAGGCACGCTAAACCCGCATCAGCCCAAGCGTGTGGTTGGCGCTGCCGAGGTCGAACGCTGGGCCGACCCGGGGCTCGGCGGATAAGCCGTCATGCGCATTCCGGCGCCCGGTTGTGGAAATCGGTTGCGCGCTGGAATGCGGCACCAATCCGCAGCAGCATCGCTTCATCGAATGAACCGCCGATCAGTTGCATTCCCACCGGAAGGCCGCGGCGCGTGAACCCGGAAGGAATGGCCAGCGACGGCAGGCCGAGGTAATTGATCGGCCGGGTAAACCGGGTGAGCCGCTGGATCACCGCCTCGGCGTCAGGGCTGTTGCCGACGTCGCTCTCGGCGATGGTCGGCGCGGCCACCGGCGCCACCGGTGCGATCACCGCATCAATGCCCGAAACCGCGGCGCGGTGCGCGGCCAGCGCCGGACCGCGCCACCGCATCGCCTCCAGATAGGATATGGCGGGGACCGCCAACCCGTTCTGCAACCGCATCAGGACCTGCGGTCCGTAATCCTGCGGGCGCTCGATCATCCATCGCTTGTGAAAGGCGGCAGCTTCGACCGCAAGAACGAGTTGGCATGCAGCCGAGAGCTGGCGCTGGTCCGGCAGATCGACCTGAACGACTTGCGCGCCCTCGCTCCTGAAGATCGCGATCGCTTCATCGAGGACACGCGCCACCTCGGGGTCGAGGTCGTCGACATAGAAGGAAGCGGGAACACCGATGGTCAGGCCTTTGATCGATGCCTGCGCCGCGGCCGAGTAATCCGGCAAGCGGTCGGCGACCGCGGTTGGATCGGCGGGATCGCCGCCGGCCATCAGGCCCAGCAGCAACGCGCAATCCTCGGCACTGCGCGCCAGCGGTCCGACAGTATCCAGCGATTGCGATAGCGGCATCGCGCCGGCGCGGCTGATGCGCCCCACGGTCGTCTTCAAGCCGGTGACGCCGCAGAAATGCGCCGGCAATCGGACCGAGCCGCCGGTGTCCGAGCCCAATGCCGCGAACGTCAGCCGCGCCGCGACCGCCGCGCCCGACCCCGATGACGAGCCGCCGGTGATGTGGTCGAAGGCCCAGGGATTGTGCACCGGACCGTAATGCGCATTGTGACCCGTCGGGCCATAGGCGAACTCCGCCATCTGCAGCGAGCCCAGCCGG
>JBDTKD010000378.1:0-17145 GCA_039935515.1 Bradyrhizobium sp. | reverse complement strand
GGCTTTCCGCCCATTCATAGAGACGCTCGAAATAATCCGAGGCATAGAACAGGTCGGTGCCCCAGTCATAGCCGAGCCAGTGGACATCGGCTTGAATCGAATCGATGTACTCCTGCTCTTCCCGGGTCGGATTGGTGTCGTCGAACCGCAAATGGCAGCGCCCGGAAAACTCCTCGGCGATGCCGAAATTGAGCGCGATCGACTTGGCGTGGCCGATATGCAAATAGCCGTTCGGCTCCGGCGGAAAGCGCGTCACGATCCGGCTGTGCTTGTTCGAGTCGAGATCGGCCTGGACGATATCGCGGATGAAGTCTCGGCCAGTCTCTGCTGCTGCTGCTGCCGGTTCTGCCGTCATTCCTGTTTCCTGTTCGGGGTCAGCCGACCTTCTGCCAAATTAGTCCGACCGAGCCAAGCCCGCTTTGGTGAGGCGAGGCTTTAGTTATGTGCGGTTCCTGCTATACACCACCGCGCCCTGCACATGCCCTCCTTGTCCGCGATCCGCCCCTGCAATGACCGATTCCGTCGTCACCCGATTTGCCCCCTCGCCGACCGGCTTCCTCCATATCGGAGGCGCCCGCACCGCGCTGTTCAACTGTCTTTACGCCCGCGGGCGCGGCGGCAAGATGCTGCTGCGGATCGAGGATACCGACCGCGCGCGATCCACCGAACCCGCGATCGCGGCGATCCTGGATGGGCTGAAATGGCTCGGGCTCGATTGGGATGGCGAGGTCGTCTACCAGTTCAGCCGGGCCGCGCGCCACCGCGAGATTGCCGAGCAATTGCTGGCCAGCGGCAAGGCCTACCGCTGCTACGCCACGCCCGAGGAACTCGCCGCGATGCGCGAGAAGGCCCGCGCCGAGGGCCGTACCCGGCTCTATGACGGCATGTGGCGGGATCGCGATCCCGCCAAAGCCCCCACCGGCATGAAGTCCACGATCAGGCTGAAGGCGCCGCTGACCGGCGAGACCGTGATCGAGGATCAGGTGCAGGGCCGCGTGGTCTGGCAGAACGAGAACCTCGACGACCTGGTGCTGCTTCGCGGCGACGGCAACCCGACCTACATGCTCGCCGTCGTCGTTGACGACCACGACATGGCCGTCACCCACATCATTCGCGGTGACGACCACCTTATTAATGCCGCCCGTCAGAGGCAGATCTATGACGCGCTCGGCTGGGGCGTACCCAACATGTCCCATATTCCCCTGATCCATGGGCCGGACGGCTCGAAGCTGTCAAAACGTCACGGCGCGCTCGGCGTCGATGCCTACCGCGCCATGGGATATCTGCCGGCGGCGCTGCGCAACTATCTGGTCCGACTCGGATGGAGCCATGGCGACCAGGAGATATTTTCGACGCAGGAAATGATCGACGCCTTCGACCTGTCGGGCGTTGGCCGCTCTGCCGCGCGGTTCGATTTCGCCAAGCTCGAAAACCTCAACGGTCACTATATCCGTCACGCCGACGATCAATCTCTGGTGACCATGTTCGAGGACGTGCTGGACTATATTCCCGGCGGGCTCGACCTCAAGGCGAAGCTGAACGACACCACGCGCGCGCAATTGCTGCGGGCGATGCCGAGCCTCAAGGAGCGTGCCAAGACGCTGATCGAACTGGCCGACAATTCGCATTTTATCTTCGCCGACCGGCCGCTGCAGATCGAGCCGAAGGCGGCGGCATTGTTGACTCCCGAAAACCGCGAGTTGATCGGCAGGCTTCGCACCGCGCTTGAAGCGGTGACGCCATGGAGCGCTGAAACCACGGAAGCCGCCGTGCGCGCCTATGCCGAACAACACAATCTCAAGCTAGGCGCGGTGGCCCAGCCGCTGCGGGCGGCATTGACCGGGCGCACCACCTCGCCCGGCATCTTCGACGTCCTGGCGGTGGTGGGACGGCAGGAATGCCTGGCCCGGCTGGCCGATCAGGCGGCCTCTTGAAGCCGCGAGCGGCGCCTCGACCGGCCATCTTGCAGTGCAAACAGCAATAAGATACCCATCTAAGCCGCGCCTCTAGAATATCCGGCTTGCCCTCGCCATCTCAGTCGCATTGGCGCGCGCGACAACCGGTTTTCGTAACGATTTCACCGGGGAATTCACGATGGACGCAAAATCCAGCTCCAAAACCGCAACACTAACGGTTGGCAACAAGACCTACGATTTTCCCATTCTGAACGGTACCGCCGGGCCTGACGTCATTGACATCGCCAAGCTTTACGCCCAGGCCGGGATGTTCACCTACGACCCCGGTTTTACCTCGACCGGAAGTTGCCAGTCCAAGATCACCTATATCGACGGCGACGCCGGCATTCTGGAATACCGCGGTTACCCGATCGAGCAACTGGCGGAACACGGCGACTTTCTCGAGACCTGCTACCTCCTGCTCTACGGCGAACTGCCGACCAAGGCGCAAAAGCAGGATTTCGACCAGCGCGTGATCCATCACACCATGGTGCACGAGCAGATGGCCCGGTTCTTCCAGGGCTTCCGCCGCGACGCCCATCCGATGGCCGTGATGGTGGCCTCGGTCGGCGCACTGGCCGCGTTCTATCACGACTCCACCGACATCACCGATCCGCAGCAGCGCATGATCGCGTCGATGCGGATGATCGCGAAGATCCCGACGCTTGCGGCGATGGCGTTCAAATACACCATTGGCCAGCCCTTCATGTATCCGCAGAACTCGCTGAGCTTTGCCGAGAACTTCCTGCACATGTGCTTCGCGGTCCCCTGCGAGGAGTACAAGATCAATCCGGTGCTCGCTAACGCGCTCGACAAGATCTTCATCCTGCACGCCGACCATGAGCAGAATGCCTCGACCTCGACGGTGCGGATCGCCGGCTCCTCCGGCGCCAACCCGTTCGCCTGCATCGCCGCCGGCATTGCCTGCCTGTGGGGACCCGCCCATGGCGGTGCCAACGAGGCCGCATTGGCGATGCTCGCCGAGATCGGCTCGGTCGACAAGATTCCCGAGTTCATCCGGAAGGTGAAGGACAAGAACAGCGAAGTCCGCCTGATGGGCTTCGGACATCGCGTCTACAAGAACTACGATCCGCGCGCCAAGATCATGCAGAAGATGTGTCATGCGGTGCTGGCGGAGACCGGCCACGGCGAGGACCCGATGCTGAAGGTCGCGCTGGAACTGGAAAAGATCGCGCTGCACGACGAGTATTTCATCGAGCGCAAGCTCTATCCGAACGTCGACTTCTATTCAGGGATTACCCTGAAGGCGATGGGCTTCCCCACCTCGATGTTCACCGTACTGTTTGCGGTGGCCCGCACCGTCGGCTGGATCAGCCAGTGGAGCGAAATGGTCGAGGATCCGCATCAGAAGATCGGCCGGCCGCGCCAGCTCTACACCGGTGTCACCCGCCGCGACTACGTCGACATCGCCAAGCGGAAATAACCCGCGGCTGCATCCTGGCCGCCTATGCCGGCTCCCGCGAGCGGCGCAACGCCGCCAGCACGATATCGGCCGCCCGGACGCTCGGAGGCTGCCCGCCCGTCGCCATGATCCGGTCGATCCCCGCAAAGGCCTCGACCTGACGCCGGCGCAACGCGGAATCGGTCAGCACGTCGCGCAGGGCGTGGGAGAGCTTTTCCGCCGTGCAATCGTTCTGAAGGAATTCCGGAACCACGTTCTCGCCGATCACGAGATTGGCCAGGATGATCGAGGAGACGTTGATGGCGCGCTGCAGAATCCAGGCCTCGGCCGCGCCGGCCCGATAGCCCGCGACCATCGGCACCCCGGCGAGCGCGAGCTCGAGCGTCACGGTGCCGGATTTGGCCAGCGCCGCGTGGGCGATCCGAAACGCCGCCCGCTTGTCCGGTTCGCCGAGCACGATCCGCGGCGCGACCGGCCAACTCTTCACGCCGTCGCGGACCGCCTGTTCGAGGTGCGGCATGGTCGGAAGAACCGGTTCGAACGCGATATCCTGCGCGCGCAGCCGGCCGAGCGCCGCGCCGAATATCGCCAGATGATGCCGGATCTCGCTGCGGCGGCTTCCTGGCAGCACCAGCAGAATCGGCGGTTGCTGGTCCCTTCGCTGTTGCTCCTCGGGCCGGGGCCGGAGCGTGGCGACCTGCTCGACCAGGGGATGACCGACATAGCTGCAGGGCGGCCCGCGCAATCTGCGGTATTCCTCCGGCTCGAACGGCAACAAGGCCAGGACATGGTCGATATAAGCACTCATTGCGCGGGCCCGGCCCGGCCGCCACGCCTAGACCGAAGGAGACACATAGTCGATAATCGGGATCGCGGGATTGCGGGCGCGGACCCGTCTTGCCACCCGATGGGTAAAATCGGGGCTGTCGATGATCACGAGAATATCGGACGATGCGTCGGTCACCGCATCGGCGGTTTGCCGAATGCGCCGCAGGATCGCCGGCAACCGTTTCGCGATCGCCGCGAGCCCGATGATCGATAGTTCCTCGATCGGAAACAGCGACGACAGGCCCTCCTGCATCATCGACCGGCCGCCGACGCCGTCGAACCGGACCGCGCCGCCAAGGCGCTGGCGCAGCACCTTCATCAGGCTGGCGCCGAGCCGATCCCCGGATTCCTCGGTCGCGATCAGGAATATGTTTCGCGCGACGTCGGCCGTTGCTCGCGCCGGCATCACGCGGGAACACCGGTCACGAAAAGGTCCTTGGCGTCCGCCGCCTCGATCATGGCCTGGGGATCGGCAACCACCGTGTGGCCGGCGACGATCGCAATCCCGGCCAGTCGGGCCGCGGCGGCGCCCTCGACGGTCCGCGGTCCCATGGTAGGGAGATCGAACCGCAGATCCTGGCCGCTCTTGGGGGCCTTCACCAGCACGCCACGCGCCCTCGCGGCGCGGATCCGGCCTTCGGCCCGCAGCCGCGCCACCCGCGCCAGCAGCCCGTCAGTGCCCTCGATATCCTCCACGCCGACCACATGGCCGTCGATGACGACGGCAGCCTGGCCGATGTCGAAGCGGCCGAGCGCAAGCAGCACGTCGCGTCCCCTGGCGATATCGGCCAGTGCATGATGGTCCGGAACGGCTCGGGTCAGGCATCCCAGGGGCATCAAAAGATCCGGGGCGACGTCCTTGATCCCGACCATCCGGAAGCCGTCCCGCTCCAGAATGTCGCCTATTCCGGACAGCAAATGATCGTCGCCGCCGCGGAACGACGCCCATACCCGGCCGATGACTCGAAGCGTCGCCCAATCGAGGCGAATTTCGGAGAGTGCCGGCCGCACCAGCGTGCCAATAAAGATCAGATCGCGGCAGTTTTCTGCGCGAAACAGCTTCACCGCCCGGCCGATCTGACCGACCGAGATCCAGTGATGACGAAAGCGCTCGACCCGCACGGGATCGCAGGCCCCTCTGAGTGCGAACAGGACCGGATTGATGCCGCGCGCGGAGAGGGAGTCCGCGACCGCGAAGGGCATCACGCCGCCACCCGCGATCAGGCCGACCGGCGATGAAATGTCCAAAGCCTCTCTGGTCATGGCTTCGGCTACCCCGTCATCAATGCCGGCTGCCGTCGTCGGCCGGCAGGCACAGCGCGCGATGCTTGGCCGCGCCGATGAAGGCGAGGATCTCCGCGATCGCCGTATCCTCGGCCGCCAGCGGTTGCACCTCGCTGAGCCGTTCGGCAAACATGCCGGGTCCGTGAAACAGCTGTTGATAGAACGACCGCACGGTGGCGAGCCGCTCGCGGCTGAACTTGCGGCGCTTCATGCCGATGATGTTGAGCCCCTCGAGCGTCGCGTACTGGCCGTTGACGAGGCCGAACGGAATCACATCGCCGCGCACCCCGCAGACGCCGCCGACCATCACCTGCGGCCCGACCCGCGTGAACTGATGCACCGCGGACAGCCCACCGATGAAGACGAAATCGCCGATCTCGCAATGGCCGCCAAGCGTGGCCGAGGTCGCGAAGATGACATCGTTGCCGACCTGGCAGTCGTGACCGACATGGCTGCAATTCATGAAATAACCGCGGTCGCCGACCCGCGTAATGCCGCCGCCGGTCACGGTCCCGGCGTTCATGGTAACGGATTCCCGCAAGGTGCAGTCCGCTCCGATTTCCAGCCTGGTCAACTCGCCGCGATAGCTCAGGGATTGCGGCGGCGTCCCGAGCGAGACGAACGGATAGAGGGTGCAGCCGTCGCCGATCGTGGTCTGCGCGGTGATGTGGACATGGGCGATCAGCTTGCACTTCGCGCCGATGACGACGTCCGGACCGATGATGCAATAGGGGCCGATCGAGGTGCCCTCGCCGATCACAGCGCCATCTTCAATCCGCGCGGTGGGATCGATCGTGCTCATCGAAAGGTCCGCTGCCAGCCAATGCCGCTTGAGGTGAATGTGTCGGGTTTTCCGCTGGTTAGCGCGGCATCACGGCACTGTCCAGTGACGTCTGGTTACCCTGTGTTGCAGCGCTCGGGGCCGCAAGATGACGCGGGACCGGGCTGGAAGCCGCAACGCGCAGCGCCCGGCTTCCGCTCAGTCGGTCAGCATCGCACCGACATCGGCTTCGGCGACGGTCGTGCCGTTCACCTTGGCGTCGCCGTGAAACCACCACATGGTCTTGCGCCGGCCGATGCTGCGCATGTGATATTCGATGGTATCGCCGGGCATCACCGGCTTGCGAAACTTGCATTTGTCGATGGTCAGAAAATAAACCGCGCGCGGCTTTTTGGTGCCCTCCACCGACATGATGCCGATCACGCCAGCGGTCTGCGCCATGGCTTCGATCATCATGACGCCCGGATAGACCGGGCGATCGGGAAAGTGGCCGAGAAACGGCACTTCGTTGAAGGTGACATTCTTGATTCCGGTGCCGCTGTAGTCGGTCCGGATATTGATGACCCGATCGATCAACAGCATCGGATAGCGGTGCGGGAGCGTCTTGAGGATGGTATTGATGTCCACGACATCAAATCTGACCGGTGCCTCCATCAATCCCGTCCTTCGTCCTTCGCGGCGGCCGAGCTCTCGCGCACCAGTCGCTCCAGCGCAACGATCTCCCGGAACCACTGCCTTGTCGGCTTGGCGAAGAAGCCCCCCCAGCGCCCATTGGCCGGAATATCGTCCTTGACCCCGCTCATTGCCGTGACCTGGGCGCCGTCACCGATATGCAGGTGGTTGTTGATTCCTACCTTGGCCCCGAGCGCCACATTGTCGCCAATCGTCAGGCTGCCCGCGAGTCCAATCTGAGCCGCGAGCAGGCAATGCCGCCCGATGGTCACATTGTGACCGATCTGGACCTGATTGTCGATTTTAGTCCCCTCGCCGATCACGGTGTCGCGCAGGCTGCCCCGGTCAATGGTGGTTCCGGCACCAATCTCGACGTCGTTCTGGATCAGGACACGGCCGGTTTGCGGCACCTTCAAATGGCCGTCGGGTCCGAAGACGACAAATCCATATCCGTCCTGCCCGATGCTGCAGCCGGGGTGGATCAGCACGTTGTTGCCGATCAGAGCGCATTGAATGGCGCACCGCGCCCCGACATTGCAATCCCTGCCGATCCTGACATCGGCTCCGATCACGGCGCCGGCGCCGATCACCGTGCCCGCGCCGATTTCGACGCGCGGTCCGATCACCGCCAGCGGATCGACGATCACACCGTCCTCCAGATGCGCGGTCGGGTCGATGATGGCGGACGGCGCGATGCCGGCCTGGTCAAACCAGGATTGCGGGCGAAGGGCATCACCGTGAAGTTCGCGCGCAATCTTCACGAACTCGCGCAAAGGATGCGCCGCGCGCAGCACCGCAACACCCGCCGGGACCCTTGCCTCGAATCGCTCGTTGACCAGGCAGGCGCCGGCCTTCGTTGAAGCAAGTCGATCGGCATATTTCAGATTATCGAAAAAGGTCAGATGCATCGGGCCGGCTTCGTCAAGCGAAGCCAGCCCCCTGACCTGTTGGCCGCCGCGCGACGCATCGACCAGATTCGCCTTCGTCAACGCGGCGATCTCGGCCAGCGTCGACGAAGGTGGTCGCTCGAAAAATACCGGCTGCGCCATTCCACCCGTCACGGTGCGGCCCGTGGTCAACCTCAGAACGAAGTCCCGCCGCCGAACTTGAACTCCTGCACGACGTCATACTTGCCCTTGGTGATCGGGATCGCGTAGTCGAATCGCAGCGGTCCGAACGGAGATGCCCAGATCAAGCCGACACCGACCGAGGTACGGATGACGTTGACATCGTCGAAGACCATGGCGCATTTGCACGGACTGCCGTTCACCAGGCCGTTGATTTCACCGGTCGCGGCCCAGCTGGTCGGACCTTGATAGTCCCACAGCGAGCCGGCATCGGCATAGACGGCGCCCTTCAGACCGACCTCTTTGGGCAGGAACCAGAACGGCATCTGCAATTCAGCCGACGCACCCCAATACTTGGTGCCGCCAAGTGCATCGCCCGTTCCGGTATAGGGGAAGAAGGTCAGATCGCGCGGCCCGATACCGTTGGGGGCAAAGCCACGGACGAGGTTCGGTCCCATCTGGAACTGGTCGAGCATGCGGAGATTGTTGCTGCCGACGTGATTGAGCATGCCGGTCTGAAGGTGAACCAACCCGACCAGATCGCCAACCAGCGGCGTGTAGTATTTCGCGTCGATCGCCGACTTCAGATAGCTGACATCGCCGCCAACCCCGGCAAAATCCTGTTTGAAGTCGACAAGCAGGCCGTCGGTCGGGTTCTTGTCGTTGTCGAGCGTGTTGTAGTTGAGGGTATAGCCGATCGCCGAGGTCCATTCCGCACCATTTGCCAGTTCCTGACGAACCGGCAGCGACGACTCGCCGTCCGCCAGACAGCCCGGAAGCAACCCGTTCTGCGCATTACCGGTGGGATCGACGCCACCCAAAACGTCTCTGATGTAGGCCGGTGTCGGGAAGAACGCCGGACCCAAAAGGTTGTTACAATTGTCGAGCTGGTACGGCAGCGTGATCTGCTGCTGGTAGAGCGAATAGCGCAATTGCAGCGACAGATCTTCGCGCAGGGCGAAGCCGAGTCTCGGCGAGAATCCGATGGTTTTGGTGCCGTACGAAATAAAGCTATTCGCCAGTTGTTCACGATAGAAAACGTCGAGACCGAGCGCGACACGATAGTCCAGCAGATACGGCTCAACGAACGACAGCGAGACTCCGCGCGCATACTGACCGTAGGTCACCGATGCCTTCGCAAACAAGCCGCGGCCGAGAAAATTCCGCTCGGAAATGCTGACCTCGGCGAGCGCGCCCTGGGTCGTGGAGTAACCGCCCGAGACCGAGAAGTCGCCGGTGGACTTCTCTTCCACATCGACATCGAGAACCACCCGATCCGTCGATGATCCCGGTTCGGTGGTGATTTTGACGGTCTTGAAGAAATCGAGGTTCTTGAGCCGGCGCTCGGCGCGATCGACCAGCGCGCGGTTGTAGGCATCGCCCTCCGAGATATCGAATTCGCGGCGAATCACATAGTCGCGGGTGCGGGTGTTGCCGCGTACATTGATGCGCTCGATGTAGACCCTGGGGCCTTCGTCGACGCCGAAGGTAATCGAGACGGTATGCGCGTCGAAATTGCGGTCGCCGCGCGGGTGCACGATCGCGAAGGCGTAACCGCGCCGTGAGGCCTCGATCTGCATCTCCTCGACCGACTTCTCCAGCGCCTCGGCGTTGTAGAGCGACCCGACATAGACGCGCGAGTAGCCGCTCAGCGAATTGGCATTGAGCGTCGGGATGCTGGATTGGAAATTGACTGAGGCAACCCGGTACTGCTGGCCTTCCTCGATCTTGAAGGTGACCAGGAAGCCCTTTTTCTCCGGATCGTATTCCGTGAGCGCGGCCACCACCTGCACGTCGGCAAAGCCATGCTTCAGATAATAGCGGCGAATCAGATCCCGGTCGGCTTCGACACGATCCGGATCATAGATGTCACCACTGGCAAGAAAGCTCAGCAAATTCGTTTCGTGGGTCTTGATGATGTCCTTCAACCGATAGGCGGAATAGGTATTGTTGCCGATGAACTCGATCGACTTGACGCCGGTTTTCACGCCTTCCGTGATCGTGAAAATGAGATCGACGCGGTTGTTCGGCTGATCAATGATCTGGGGATCGACGCGGACATCGTAGCGGCCGGAGTGACGATAGATCTCGGCGATCCGGAGCGCGTCGGACTGCACCATCGGACGTGACAGCGTGCCGCGCGGCTTGGACTGCACTTCCGCGGAAAGCTGCTCGTCCTTGATCTTCTTGTTGCCCTCGAAAGCAACGCGATTGATCACCGGATTCTCGATCACGGTAACCACCAGATGACCGCCGGCCTGATTGATCTTGACGTCCTGGAACAGGCCGGTCTGGATCAGCGCCTTCAGGCCGTCATCGATCGCCGCCTGATCGAGGCGCCCGCCGGGGCCGGGCTTGAAGTACGAGCGAATGGTCTCGATTTCGACACGCCGGTTGCCCTCGACCTGGATCGACGCGACGGTCTGGGCCACCGCCGCCGCCGGCAGCATGGTGACCAGCGTGGCAGCGACCGGCATGGCGAACATCATAAGGGCGGCGAACAGGCCCCCCCGCACTCGCATTCCAACATTCATGCGCTATGCGCCCTTGTCTTCCAGTTGCCGAATCGCACCCCTGCGAGCCGGCAGATTCCCACTTGTCGCCCCGCTTGTAGCCAATTTTGCCGGGCCGGCAAACGCTCTATTGCGGTGCAATTTCAATTTCATTCCAAGACGTTGCCCATCGGCCACGCCGCCCAAATAAGGCATCATGATGCGGCCAGATGAAGAATGTCGTTATAGGTCGCAAACACCATCAGCATCAGCACCAGCCCCAACCCGATTCGGAACCCCATTTCCTGCGCCCGCTCCGACAGGGGGCGTCCGCGCACCGCCTCGACTGCATAGAACAAAAGATGACCGCCATCGAGCAGGGGAACCGGGAACAGGTTCAGCAATCCGATCGAGATCGAAAGCACCGCAGCCAGATCCACCAGCGGGGCAATGCCCATGGTGGCGACCTGACCTGAAATCTGGGCGATCCGCAGCGGCCCACCGACCTCATCGGCCGCCTCGCGCCCGGTAAAGATGCCGCCGATATAGGCGAGCGTACGGTCGACGACGAACCAGGTCTTCTTGACACCAAGCCACACCGCAGTCGCCGGGTCGACGCGCTCGGTCGTGACATCGCCGGGCGACATCGACCGGGTGATCCCCAGCACGCCAAGCTTGTGCGCGTTGCCGAACGGGTCCTTCACCTCTTTCAGTTCAGGCGTGCCCTGCAATTGCACGGTGGAATTGCCGCGTTTGACGGTGAACGTCAGTTTCTCACCGGCGCGGACGCCGACAATTCGCTGCATGTCCGAGAAGCTGTCGATCGCCGTGCCGTCGATCGTCGTGACGATATCGCCGACCTGGAAACCTGCTGCCGCGGCCGCACTGCCCGCTTCCACCTTGTCGACGCGCGCCGACGTGCTCGGCTTGCCCAGGAACGTGAACAGGCCGGCAAAGATCACGATCGCCAGGATGAAATTGGCGATCGGGCCGGCGGCCACGATCGCTGCGCGGGAACTAACCTTCTTGTGGTGGAAGCTTCCCGCGCGCTCTTCCTCGCTCATGTTGACAAGCGCATCGGAAGACGGCGTCGAGGCTTCGCTGTCGTCGCCGTAGAACTTGACGTAACCGCCGAGCGGGACCGCCGAAATCTTCCATCTCGTGCCGTGACGGTCGTTGAAACCGACAAGCTCCGGACCGAAGCCCAGCGAGAACGTTAACACATTCACGCCGGCCCAGCGGGCCACCACGAAATGACCGAGTTCATGAAAGAAGACGACGATGGTCAGTACGAACAGAAAGGGGATCAAATAACCGACGAAACCATGGCTCAACGTATTGAAACTATGCAGAAAAAACTCTGACATCCGAATCCCCTCACCCAGAGCCGAAGGCTCTGTCCCAACCGTCTAGGATGCCTTTGCGGCAATTTGAGGCAAGAGGGTGGCAGCCCTGTTTCGCACGTTATGGTCAACAGCGATGGCGTCATCGGCCGACGTCAGCGGCGCGAGATTGCCGGAGCGTACCCAACCGTCCAGCGTCGCTTCGACGAGGCGTGCGATGGCGCCGAATTTGATCTTGCCTTCGATGAACGCCGCCACCGCGACCTCGTTGGCCGCGTTATAGACCGTGGTGGCGCCACGGCCGGTTCGCAGCGCGTCGTAAGCGAGCCGGAGCGCGGGAAAACGCGCGAAATCCGGTGCCTCAAAACTCAGCTGTCCGATCTTGGCGAGGTCAAGCTTTGCGGCCGGTCCGACGATACGATCCGGCCACCCAAGACAATGCGCGATCGGCGTGCGCATGTCGGGCGCGCCCAGTTGCGCGACCACCGAGCGGTCGGAAAACTCCACCATGCCGTGGATGATCGATTGCGGGTGCACGAGGACGTCGATCTCATCGGGCGTCAGCGCGAACAGATAGGAGGCCTCGATGACCTCGAGGCCCTTGTTCATCATCGAAGCGGAATCGATGGTGATCTTCTGCCCCATGCTCCAGTTCGGATGCTTCAGCGCCTGCGCCAGCGTCGCCTGCTCGATATCCTTGCTGGTCCAGGTCCGGAACGGTCCGCCCGATGCGGTGATGATGACGCGAACCAGTTCCTCCCGGTTACCGGAACCGAGCGCCTGAAACAGCGCATTGTGTTCGGAGTCGGCCGGCAGGATGCAGGCCCCGGCGGTCGCCGCGCGCTGCATGAAGAAATCGCCGGCACAGACCAGACACTCCTTGTTGGCGAGCGCAACCGTCGCACCGCGATCCACCGCGGCGAGTGCAGGCTTCAATCCGGCCGCGCCGCTGACGGCGGCCATGACCCAATCGGCCGGACGTGCCGCCGCCTCGATAATCGCACTCTCGCCAGCCCCGCATTCGATGCCGGTGCCGGCCAGCGCATCTTGCAGATCCTCCAGCAGGCTTGGGTCGGCGATGGCGGCAAAGCGCGCGTCGAATTCCTTTGCAAGCTTCGCCAGATCCCCGACATTGCTGTTGGCGGTCAAAGCCTCGATCCGGTAGCGATCGGGAGCGGCTCTCAGCAGATCCATCGTGCTGTCGCCGATCGACCCGGTGGCTCCCAGGACGGTCACGGTCCGGACGGCGGATGCCGCGGCTTTGTTGTTACGCAACGGAACGGCGCTCATCGCTTTACCAAACCATAAGACCGCGGCCGACGCCATCCACGCCGCCCCGCAAAAGCCCGAAAATCGCTGCCAGGATCGCTGCGGCGACGAAGCCGTCGAGGCGGTCGAGCAGGCCGCCATGGCCGGGTATGATGTGGCTGGATTCCTTGACGCCGAAGCGCCGCTTGACGGCGGATTCGAACAGATCGCCGAACTGGGAAACAATCGAAAGCAGCGAACCCAGCAGCAGCAATGGGCCGGTCCTGCCGAGACCGAACGCGGCAAACCCTGCGGCTACGACCAGGCTCGCGGCAAAGCCGCCGATCGCGCCGGCCCAGGTCTTCCTGGGGCTGACGCGCGGCCAGAGCTTCGGGCCGCCAATGCCGCGGCCGGCAAAATAACCGCCGATATCGGTCCCCCAGACCACCAGCAGGACCAGCAACAGCGCCACAAATCCCCAGACCTGATCGAGGCGGATCAGGACCGATGCCATCTCCGCGCCGGCCGCATAGCAAAATCCCGCCGCGGTCCAGCGCCGCAGCGGCGGCGAAAGCCATGCAACGCCAGCGAGACCGAGCGCCAAGACCACGAGCGAAGCATCGATCCGCCCCCAGGCGAGACAAATTCCGCTAATCAGGAGCGCCATCGCCCCTGGTACGATCGCGCCGACCTGCACCGCACCGACAACGGTCAACCATTCGACATACAGGCCGACCGCCGCCAACGCGACCAAAGCGATCCAGAGCCAGCCACCGGCATAGGCGATCGCAATGGCGAGCGGCGCGAGCACCAGCGCCGCAACGATTCGGATCAGAAGGTTGCGTGTGGCCTGCTCCGCAGATGCCGCCGGCGCGGCTTCGCCTTCGGTCACGATCCGGTTTTCTCGGCCAGACCGCCGAAGCGGCGTTCTCGCCTGCCGTATTCGGCGATCGCGCCTTCAAGTGCGGCCTTGTCGAAATCCGGCCAATGGATCGGCACGAACACGAGTTCGCTGTAGGCGGCCTGCCACATCAGGAAGTTCGACAGCCGCTGCTCGCCGCTGGTGCGAATGATCAGATCGGGGTCGGGAAGGTCGGGCGCATCGAGGTATCGACCGAGCGCATCGGCGTCGATCGAGGATGGATCGCGCGTTCCTGCCGCGACCTCGCGCGCCAGCCGCCGGGCCGCGCTGGCGATTTCCTGCCGGGATCCGTAGTTGAAGGCAACAACCAGACTGAGCCGGGTATTGCCGCGCGTCAGTTCTTCGGCTTCGTTCAGAAGCGCGCAAATGTCGGGTTCGAGACCGCCGCGCTCGCCGATCACGCGTACCCGCACACCGTCGCGATGCAAGGTCGCCAGATCGTTGCGGATGAACCGCCGGAGCAGACCGAACAGATCGCCGATCTCGGTGGCCGGACGCGACCAGTTCTCCGAACTGAAGGAGAAAATCGTCAAATAGCGGATGCCGAGCTCGCTTGCGGCGCGAACGACGCGGCGCAGCGCCTCGACCCCGCGGCGATGGCCCTCCGCGCGCGGCAAGCCGCGCGCCGCCGCCCAGCGGCCGTTGCCGTCCATGATGATCGCGACATGCCGTGGACCCTCGGTTCGGTCGGGGGCGTCGGGTGCGGGAGCGGCGACATTCGACATCGGTCAATTCCAGGGCGCGAACAAGGCGGCGCGACAAGACGCTAGACGGTCAGGATTTCCTTTTCCTTGGCCGCCAGCAAATGATCGATCTCCGAAATCGTGCCGTCGGTTGCCTTTTGCACATCGGCGGCCAGACGCTCCTGATCATCCTCGGAAATCTCGTGGTTTTTCTCAAGCTTCTTGACGGTATCGAGGCCGTCACGGCGAACATGCCGCACCGCGACCTTGGCCGCCTCGGTGTATTTGTGCGCCACCTTCACCAGTTCCTTGCGGCGCTCTTCGTTCAGTTCGGGGATTCGGAGCCGCAGCACCTGCCCTTCGGTGGCCGGGCTGAGCCCGAGATTCGAATCGACAATCGCCTTCTCCACCGCCTTGACCATCGACTTGTCCCAGACCTGCACCGACAGCAGCCGCGGTTCCGGCACGCTGATGGTCGCGAGCTGGTTGAGCGGCATGTGGCTGCCATAGGCTTCGACCTGCACCGGCTCCAGCATCGAAGCCGCGGCCCGACCGGTGCGCAGACCGCCGAGCTCGTGCTTGAGAGATTGGGTGGCGCCCTGCATTCGGCGTTTCAATTCGTTGATGTCGAAACCAGGTGTGGGCATAACACTTCTCCCCTCCTTAAGAACTAACATCGCTGCCGTTGGCCGGAATGCGGTCCGCTGCGGCGCGAACGCCTCAGCCGGCGACGATGGTGCCGCGGCCGGTTCCGCCCAGGATCGCGCCGATCGACCCCGGCTCGGCGATCGAGAACACGATGATAGGCAGCGACGTCTCGCGGGCAAGCGCGAAAGCGGTGGCATCCATGACCTTGTAGCCGCCCTCGATCGCCTGCGAATGGGTCAAACGGTCGAATCGCTTGGCGGACGGGTCCTTTTTCGGATCGGCGCTGTAAACGCCATCGACATTGGTGGCTTTCAGCACCGCTGCCGCACCGATTTCGGCGGCCCGCAGCACGGCGGTGGTGTCGGTGGTGAAGAACGGATTGCCGGTTCCACCCCCGAGCAGCACGATCCGGCCCTCGGCGAGGTATCTGTGCGTCGCAGCTCGGGTGAAAAGTTCGCAAATTTGCGGCATCACGAACGCCGACAGCGTCCGCGACGGCGCCCCCCGCCGCTCGATGGCCGCCTCGAGCGCGAGGCAGTTCATCACGGTCGCGAGCATGCCCATGGTATCGCCGGTCGGCCTCGATACGCCGCGCGACGATACTTCGACGCCGCGGACGACATTGCCGCCGCCGACCACCACCGCCACCTCGGCACCCAGCTCACGGGCGGCGATGAGGTCGCCGGCGATCCGGTCGACGGTGGGCTGGTCGATGCCGAAGGACTGCGCGCCGGCGAGATATTCGCCCGAGAGCTTGATCACCACGCGACGATAGACCGGCCCAGCCATGATGCGATCGCTTTCCTGTCCGCGCGGCAGCTCCGGCCTACGATACGGTCGCTGGATCTTCCGGCGGCTTCTTCTGACCGCTGGCGGCCGCGACTTCGGCTGCGAAATCGGATTCCTGCCTGTCGATTCCCTCGCCGAGAGCATAGCGCACAAATCCGGTGATCTTCACAGGCGCGCCAACCTTACCCTCAGCTTCCTTCACGGCCTGGGCGACCGATTTGGCACTGTCATGGATGAACGCCTGTTCGAGCAGGCAGACTTCCTTGTAGTAGGTCTTGAGCCCGGACTCGACGATCTTTTCGATGACGTTCTCCGGCTTGCCCTGCTGGCGGTATTTGTCGGCCAGCACGTCCTTTTCGCGCTTCACGACGGCTGGATCGAGCCCGGCCGGATCCAGCGCCTGCGGATTGGCGGCGGCCACATGCATCGCGAGCTGTTTGCCGAGCGCGGCCAGTTCATCGGTCTTGCCGGCCGATTCGAGTGCCACGATGACGCCGTACTTGCCGGCGCCCTCGATCACGGCGTTGTGCACGTAGCCCGACACCACGCCCTTGCCGACCGCAAGCGCAGCCGCACGGCGCAGCGTCATGTTCTCGCCGATGGTCGCGATCGCATCGGCAATGGCGGTCTCGACCGTCACGTCACCGACCTTGGCGGCCTTGATCTTCTCGACATCGGCGCCGACCTCGAGCGCGACTTGGGCGATCATCTTGACCAACCCCTGGAAATGCTCGTTACGGGCCACGAAATCGGTCTCGGAATTGACCTCCACGACAACTCCCTTGGCGCCGGATGTCAGCATGCCGATCAGGCCCTCGGCGGCAACGCGGCCGGCCTTCTTGGCGGCCTTGGACAGGCCCTTCTTGCGCAGCCAGTCCTGCGCGGCCTGCATGTCGCCGCTGCTCTCGGTGAGCGCGGCCTTGCAATCCATCATGCCTGCGCCGGTCGACTCGCGGAGGTCCTTGACCATGGCTGCTGTGATTGTCGTCATCGTTGCAAATCCTCTGCCT
>JBDTKD010000377.1:0-5686 GCA_039935515.1 Bradyrhizobium sp. | reverse complement strand
CTTGTGGCCTCGTTCCCGGCCGCTAAAATGATGGCCAATCGATTTGGCGACCGCCAGCCCAAGAGGATCTGATGACCTGGAAATTCCCCGCCGCGAATATTTTTGCGGTGCTGCTCGCGGCGACCGCCGTCGCTGCTGTCGGTATCGCCGCGACACCGGCCAGCGCGCAGACGACCCGCCAGCAATATGACAACCGCGGCCGGGTCTATTATGGGTCGCGCGGTCCCAATGTGGTCTATCAGCAGGGGCCGCACACCCGGGTCTACATCACCAAGCGCTCGTGGCTCGACGCCGGCGTCGAAGTGCTGCCCGGCGACCGCAAGTTCACCGACTACGCGTTTCCGCCGGCGATCGGGTACCCGTCGTTCGCGCGCGAGAACAACAATCGCCCGATCGATCGCCAGCCGCTGAATCCGCCGTCGGACCTGGGCGGCGAGCCGACCAGGTTCCCGCTGTATCCGGATTGATATCGCGCTGACGGCAGGGTGGCAGCGGATGGCAAAGGCGCCCTCGCGCCGTGCCCACCAATATAAAACCCGGCAACGGTGTTGGTGGATCGTGGGCACACGGAGCCTGTCATCGGGCGCGCATTCGCGCGACCCGTTGGCTTTGCCCACCCTTCAGTCTGATCCGTCACCCGTGTAGCGCCTGTAATTCCTTCAGGATCGCCTCGCCCATCTGCGGAGTGGAGACCGCAATGGTGCCTTCCGACTTGATGTCGGCGGTGCGCAGGCCGCTCGCAAGCACCGCCGCGATCGCGGCATCGAGCTTGTCGGCGAGCGTCCCCATCTCGAACGAATAGCGCAGCGCCATCCCGAACGAGGCGAGCATGGCGATCGGATTGGCCAATCCCTTGCCGGCGATATCCGGCGCCGAGCCGTGCACCGGCTCGAACAGCGATTTGCGCTTCTTGCTTTTGACGTCGACCTCGCCGAGCGATGCCGACGGCAGCATGCCGAGCGAGCCGGTCAGCATCGCGGCGATATCGGACAGCATGTCACCGAACAGATTGTCGGTGACAATGACGTCAAATTGCTTCGGCGATTTCACCAGGTTCATGCCGCCGGAATCGGCCAATTGATGCTCGAGCTGTACATCCCTGTACTCACGCGCATGGACCTGGGTGACCACCTCGTTCCACAGCACCCCCGATTTCATCACATTGCGCTTTTCCATCGAGGTCAGCTTGTTGCGGCGCTTGCGCGCCAGATCGAACGCGACCCGGGCGATGCGCTCGATTTCGTAGGTGTCGTAGACTTGGGTATCGATCGCGCGTTTCTGGCCGTTGCCGAGATCGATGATGGTCTTCGGCTCGCCGAAATAAACCCCGCCGGTGAGTTCGCGCACGATCATGAGGTCGAGGCCCTCGACCGCCTCGCGCTTCAGGCTGGAGGCATCCGCCAGCGCGGGATAGCACACCGCCGGACGGAGATTGGCGAACAGGCCGAGTTCCTTGCGCAGCCGTAGCAGGCCGGCCTCGGGCCTGGCTTCGTAGGGGACACTGTCCCACTTTGGCCCGCCGACCGCACCGAAGATCACGGCATCGGCGGCTTTCGCCTTCGCCATGGTGTCTTCGCCGATGCTGGCCTTGTGCGCATCATAGGCCGCGCCGCCCACCAGCCCCTGTTCGGTCTCGAAATGCGCGATGCCCTGTGCGTTGAGCCAATCGATCAGGCGTTTCACCTCCGCCATCACTTCGGGGCCGATGCCGTCGCCGGGGAGAAGCAGCAGTTTGTGGGCTGGCATGGTGTCTTTCCTCATTCATCTCGTCATCGCCGCCCTGTCCAGGCATGACCAAGAACACGCATAATGGCGGGGATTGCTAGAGCGGCCTTGCGCGATTGGCAAGACACCATTGCGGCCGCGCGCCCTGTGCAAAGCCGCCGGACCCTGTCACAGTGGCGCGCCTGCCGGAGAATCCCGTGAAAGCCCCCGACCTGCCCTCGCCACCCGCGCATCCGGCGCGGCTGATTCTCATTCTCTCGTTGGCACCCACCGTCGGTCTCGGCATCGGCCGCTTCGCTTATTCGCTGGTGCTGCCGGACATGCGCGACACGCTGCAATGGTCGTATTCCGCGGCGGGCTTCATGAATACCATCAATGCCGCCGGCTATCTCGCCGGCGCGCTGGTCGCAGCAAGGCTGGTGCGGCGTTTCGGGCTGTCGGCGGCGGTGCGCTGGGGCACGATCGCCTGCGTGGCGTCGCTGGCGCTGTGCGCGCTCTCGGGCAATTTCATTGTGCTGAGTTCGGCGCGGTTGCTCGCCGGCGTCGGCGCGGCGGTCTGCTTCGTCGCCAGCGGCGCACTGGCGGCGCGGATCGCGCAGTCGCGGCCCGAGCGGGCGGATTTTCTGTTGAGCCTGTTCTACGCCGGACCGGGGCTCGGTATCCTGACCTCCGGCCTGATCGCGCCGTTTGTGCTGCAGGCTTGCGGGCCCGGATCGTGGTGGATCGTGTGGTGGGCGATGACGCTGCTCTCGATCGCGATGACCGCGCCGTTGCTGCTGACGCCGTTTCCGGCCAATGGCGGCCTCGCCGACGCGGCACCGGTGCGGTTCGCAATCCGCCCGGTGCTGATCTATCTCGCCGGCTATTTCCTGTTCGGCGCCGGCTACATCGCCTACATGACCTTCATGATCGCCTATGTGCGCGATGCCGGCGGCGGCGCCGTGGCGCAGAGCGCGTTCTGGTGCCTGATCGGCATGAGCGCGTTCGTGACGCCCTGGGTGTGGCGGCGCGTGTTGGCGCGCAACAGCGGCGGCATCAGCACCGCGATCATTCTCGCGGTCAACGCCATCGGCGCCGCACTGCCGCTGTTGGGGCATTCGGACGCGCTGACCGCTTTGTCGGCACTGGTGTTCGGGGTGTCGTTCTTTGCCGTGGTTGGCTCGACCACCGCGTTCGTGCGCTTCAACTATCCGCACGCGGCGTGGCCGGTCGCGATCGCGGCGATGACCATTGCCTTTGGCGTCGGCCAGACCCTGGGGCCGATCGCCACCGGCGCCATCACCGACGCGCTGGGCAACCTGTCCTACGCGCTCAATGCCGGTGCCGCGATGCTGGGACTGGCTGCGATCGCCTCGGCATTTCAGCACAAGCTTGCGCCGCGCCGCGCGGCATGAGGGCGGTTTCGTGGTTCCTGGTTCGTAGGGTGGGCAGAGCGAAGCGTGCCCACCAACTCTAACTAATCGTGAATGAAGAGGGTGGGCACGGCGCAAGTGCGCCTTAGCCCACTCGACCCACTACCCACTGAAAGCAGCCTCAACTGCCGCTGAACGAATTATAGCCCTGGTCTTCCCAGTAGCCGCCCTTGTAGTCGTTGGTGACCTCCATCGAGATCACGTATTTCGGGTTCTTGAATCCGAGCTTGGTCGGCACCCGGATCCTCATCGGATAGCCATAGGCGCGCGGCAGGATTTCGTCGGCGAATTTGAACGACATCTGGGTCTGCGGATGCAGGGCGCTTTCCATGTCGAGCGGGCTGTTATAGCCGTCGGAATCGGCGCACTGGAACCAGCAATATTTGGCGCTTGTATCGGCGCCGATCAGCTTGAGGAAATCGCGCAGCGGCGTACCGGTCCAGCTTCCGATCGCGCTCCAGCCCTCGACGCAGATAAGGCGCGTCACCTGCTTGACCTGCGGCAGCTTGTACAGCTCCTCCAGGGTCCATGATTTCTTGTTGTCGACCAGGCCGCGGACCTCGAGCTTCCAGTCCTTGCCATCGATGTCGGGCGCATCCTCCTGATCGTAATAGCCGTTGAACGGAAACGGCCGGGTGATGGCGCTTTCGGGGAAAGTCGGCGCCAGCGCATGCGGATTGAAGATCGCCGCCTGTACGGCGTCGTTGAATTTCGACACTTTAGCCAGCAGGCTTTCGGCCGAAAAGCCGTCCGATACGTCGCACCCGGTCAGCAGCGTCAGCGCGCCGAGGCTGGCGCCCCCGGCGATGAACCGGCGCCGTGCCGGATCGGGCATCGTCTTCATGGCGTCGCTGACCAGCAGCTTCTGGTCGACGCCGGGGATCAAAAGCGAGCGCATTCGGCCCATCACGTGTTCTCCAAAGATCTCTTCAACGGCCGATGATCATGGCGCGCAGGCTCTTCGGCACCAGCAGCGCCAACGCGACATGGACCACCAGGAAGGCGACGATGGCCGCCATGCAGAAGAAGTGGACATACCGTGCGACATCGTAGCCACCGAACAACGCGGCCAGGTATTGCAGCTGCACCGGCTTCCAGATCGACAGCCCCGACAGCACGATGACGATGCCGACCACGATAATGCCGGCATAAAGCAGCTTCTGCACGTTGTTGTACTTGGTCAGGTCGTCATGCGATAGCTTGAGGGTCAGCGCCGCCTTGGTATCGGCGACGACGCCGGACGGCGTGATCGGCAGCAGCTTCTTGCGGAAGCGGCCGGTCGCAAGACCGAATGCGAGATAAAGCAGTCCGTTCACCATCAGAAGCCACATCGCGGCGAAGTGCCAGAGCAGCGCGCCGGCGAGCCAGCCGCCCAGCGTGATCGCGGCCGGGAACGAAAACTTGAACAGCGGCGACGCGTTGTAGACCTGCCATCCCGAGGTGATCATCAGCAGGATCGCCACCGCATTGACCCAATGCATGATCCGCACCCAGGCCGGCTGGATCACTTTGGCCGCTCGTGCCGGATGGTCGGTGACTGCAAGGGCGGACATGGCGGTTCCGTTGCTGGAAGTGTCGATACCCCACTATACGACGATAACCGACGCTTCGTTACTGAATGCGGGCGATCGAATTCATGCTTCCTGGGCCCATCCTGGTCACAAAAATGCGAGCCGGGTTGCCCCGGCTCACATTTCGCGCATCCTGGAGGGACGATCAGGCGCGCACGGTGTCACGGCATCAGGACGGTATCGACCACGTGGATCACGCCGTTCGACTGATTGACGTTCGCGATCGTGACGGTCGACGAATCGCCCTTGGCGTCGATGATCATCACAGTGTCGCCCGACCGCTTGACGGTCAGGTTCTCGCCTTCGACCGTCTTGAGCTTCTTGCCGTCGGTGAGGGCGGAGGCCTCGAGCTTGCCCGGCACCACATGGTAGGTCAGGATCTTGGTGAGGGTGGCCTTGTTCTCGGGCTTCACCAGGTTGTCGACCGTGCCCGCCGGCAGCTTGCCGAAGGCGGCATTGGTCGGTGCGAATACCGTGAACGGGCCCTTGCCTTCGAGGGTCGTGACCAGGCCGGCGGCCTTCACCGCCGCCACCAACGTGGTGTGGTCCTTGGAGTTGACGGCATTCTGGATGATGTTCTTCGAGGGGAACATCGCAGCGCCGCCGACCATCACGGTCTTCTCGCCGGACATTTCGCTCTTCATCATTTTCTTGTCTTCGGCATTGGCGGGCGCAATGACGCTGGCTGTAATGGCCAGCGTGCTGAACACGACCGCCGATAAAAGTGCAATACGCTTGGACATGGAACGTCTCCCGATGGATTGAGTAACCGGCGCAACCGGCGATGAAGCGGCAACAACACTGACCGATTGACAGGTCAGCCGGTGTCGCCGTCGGTCCGAGCTACGGGAGGGTTCGAGGGCCGGTTTCAGGGAATAAATTTTCGAGTTTTTGAAACTTTTCCTGGCGTCGAACGTGCACGCCGTTGCGACGGCCGCTAATCCCGATTGGCCGGCGTCTGCACGAAACCCCGGTTCC
>JBDTKD010000376.1:0-3395 GCA_039935515.1 Bradyrhizobium sp. | reverse complement strand
GCGCTTCCTGCGCAGGCAGGGCGTGCCGGCCAATCGCATCGCGGTCGGCGGCGACAGCGCGGGCGGCAATCTCACCATCACGCTGATCAACGGGCTGCGCGCCGCCGGCGAGGATCTGCCGGCCTGCGCGTGGCTGGTTTCGCCCTGGACCGACCTCACGATGTCCGGCGCGACGCTCGCGACCAAGGACGCTGTCGATCCGCTGATCCATAAGGGCTATCTCGAGGAATTGGCGGAGGCCTATGTGCCCGGCACGGTCGATCGCAAGGATCCGCTGATCTCGCCGCTGTTCGCCGACCTGCACGGCTTCCCGCCGATCCTGATCCAGGTCGGGTCGGCCGAGACCTTGCTTGCCGACGCCTCGCGGTTTGCCGCCGCCGCGGGCGCCGCCGACGTCGATGTCACGCTGGAAATCTGGCCCCACATGATTCACGCGTGGCCGCTATGGAACGCGGCACTCGAGGACGGCCGGCGCGCACTGGCTAGCGCCGGCGATTTCATCCGCGCCCGGCAAACCCCGTAGCCCGGATGGAGCGCAGCGAAATCCGGGATTCGCGATGCGGATGGGATGGTCCCGGATTTCGCTCCCGCTCCATCCGGGCTACGATCGCAATGACGGTGGATAGCTGCGCGCGGCGTCAGGTGGTCCTGAAGCGGAGCACGCCGTCGACTTCCTCGGCCTTCAAACGCCCTTCGACCAGCATGTAATTGACATGGGCGATCAACTCGCCGGCGGCGAAGCCCATCTGATGGACGTCCAGCACATGCTTGTGAAACACCACCGGAACCAGTTCCTTGGACGTTTTTCGGGTTTCGCGGCAGGCATCGGCGATCAGTCGGCACCGTTCCTCATGATGATCGGCCAATTGCTTGATGCGGGTCTTCAATCCGTAAAACGGAACGCCGTGGCCCGGCAGCACGATGACGTCGTAAGGCAGCGTGGTGGTGAGGCTCGCCAATGACGCCAGATATTCCCCGAGCGAGTTCTGGTCGGGCTCGACCGCCCATACGCTGACATTGGGCGAGATCTTGCTCAGCACCTGGTCGGCCGACAGGAACAGCTTGTCGGCGGCGCAGTACAGCATCACCTGATCGAGCGCATGGCCACCACCGGTGATGACCTTGAAGCGCCGCGTGCCGATGGAAATTCCGTCGCCATGCGAGATGCGGCGATAGGCGGGCGGCAGGATCGAAACCCGTTTCAGATAATCCTGGCCGCGGCCGAGCAGCTTGTCGGTCAGGTTCTCGTCCATGCCGTGACGCTTGAAGAACAGGCGCTGCGCGTTCCTGCGCTCCTCGGTGCCACGGTTCTGGTGGTAGACCGACTGCAGATATTCCACCTGCGACATGTAGAGCGGACAGTTGAAGCGCTCGACAATCCACCCCGCCAGCCCGACGTGATCGGGATGTGAATGGGTCACAATCAGCCGGGTGATTTTCACCCGCGCCAGCGGGCCCTCGAACAGCGTGGTCCAGGCGGCGATCGTCTCCTCATTGCCGAATCCGGAATCCACCATGGTCCAGCCGTCGCCGTCGGCGAGCAGATAGATGTTCACATGGTTGAGGCGGAACGGCAGCTTCAGCCGGACCCACAGCACCCCGGGCGTTATCTCGACGACCTCGTTGGGCCCCGGATGGTTTTCCCAGGGGTACCGCAGCGCCTCGACCGAGGATTGAATCATGTCTGGTTTTGAATGCATGGTTTGGTGTCGCAACGTCCGGCCGGCCTGACCGCAACCGGCTTAGCCGCACTATCGGCGCGGCGCCAGCCGAAAAGCAATTGCGATTCGACAAAAGCCGGAGCCTTGCCGTGATATCGTCTAGGCGGCCCGGATGTTGGAGAGGAACGCGTCGATTTCCGCGCGCAGCATCTCGGCCTCGCGGCGCAGCGCGCCGGAGGCGCCGAGTACCTCGACCGCGGCCGATCCGGCTTCGGCCGAGGCGGTGCTGACGCCGACGATATTGCTCGAAACCTCGCTGGTGCCCCCGGCGGCATGCTGAATGTTGCGCGCAATCTCGCGCGTGGCCGCGCCCTGCTCCTCAACCGCGGCCGCGATCGCGGTGGTCACGTTGTTGATCTCGCCGATGGTGCTGCTGATGCTCCGGATCGCCGCGACGGCCGACGTGGTCACCGACTGCATGCTGGCAATCTGCGAGCGAATTTCGTCGGTGGCCTTTGCGGTCTGGCTGGCGAGGTTCTTCACCTCGGAGGCGACCACCGCAAAGCCGCGGCCGGCCTCGCCGGCGCGCGCCGCCTCGATGGTGGCATTGAGCGCAAGCAGGTTGGTCTGCGAAGCGATGGTCTGAATCAGATCGACCACGACGCTGATGCGGCTCGCATTGTCGGCCAGACCCTGCATGGTGGCGTCGGTGGCGCCGGCCTCGTCGACCGCCTTGCGCGCGATTTGCGCCGAGGCGACCACCTGGCGACCGATCTCGGAGATCGATGAGGACAATTGCTCGGTCCCCGCGGACACTGTCTGCACGTTGACCGAGGTTTCCTCGGCGGCCGCCGCCACCGCGCCCACCAGCGCGCTTGACTGGTCGGCGGTCGCCGACATGCTTTGCGCCGTGGTCTCCATCGAGTTGGCGGATTTCTGCAGGCTGTCCAGGGTGGTGCGGACGGTCGCCTCGAATTCGACGATCCGGGCCTCCATTCGCGTGGTGCGTTCCGCCTTGGCGGCACGATCGCGGTCCTGATCGGCGCCGAGCGCGCGGGCCTCGATCATGCTTTCGCGGAATATCTGCAGCGCATTGGCCATCGATGCGATCTCGTCGCGCTGGCTGCTGTGATAGATTTCCGATTCAAGGTCGCCGTCGGACAGAAGCTGCATCGAGCGCTGCAGGTTGCCGAGCCGGCGCAGGATATTGCGGCCGACATAGAGCCAGACGAACAGCGCAGACCCCACCAGCGTCAGGCCGCCGAGCCCGAGCATGATCAGGGTCGCAAAGGAAATCTCGCGGCGCGTCAGCCAGGTCGAGTTGTTGGTCTCGTTCTGGACGCCATCGACCAGTTGCTGCACGCTCATCCCAAGACCCACATTGAGCTTGCCGGTCTCCCGCAGGATGAGCTCGCCGTAATCGCTGGCGTCGAGCTGCTTCTGGCGAAGTTTGAAGACGCTCGCGTTGCCCTCGCCCAGGGCCAGCAGGTTGAGCGTCGCACCGCGCAGTGCGGCCAGACTGGAACTCTTGGGCAGCATGTCGAGGGTCGACTTGACCTGCTGCTGGGTGGCCCGGAATTCCTTTTCGATCGCTTCCAGTGCCTCGCTGCTGTTGGCGGAGAAGGCGGCGGTCATGTTGGATGCGGCGAGATTGCCGCTGGCTATCACCTCGGCGAGCTGCTCGACCGTCCGCGCGGCCTGCACGGCGTCGTCCCGGGACAGATCCGCAGAACC
>JBDTKD010000375.1:0-5335 GCA_039935515.1 Bradyrhizobium sp. | reverse complement strand
ATCAGCTTGATTGGCAGTGATAAGGTACAAGGTACTGCCGTCTTTGGAGCGGATACCAATAAGATTGGATCAATCGAACGCGTCATGATCGAAAAAAATCAGCGGTAGAGTTTCCTATGCCGTTTTGATTTTCGGCGGATTCCTCGGAATCGGTGATGATTACTACCCGCTCCCGTGGCCTTCCCTTAGATACAACACGGATCTCGGTGGCTATCAGACCATGATCACTGAGGACAAAATCAAGGGAGCGCCGAAATACGCTCGCAACACTGATTGGAATTGGGGAGACACCACCCGCACGCGCGGCCTTGATGACTACTATGGCGTTCCAATAGTGTGAGTCCCGGCGGGCGGGCTACAGCCATCAGCACGACACGCACCCCGTCGTCCCACTCCGATCGTTAACCCTCCGCTTTAAGCTGACCCGCAGCACAGTTGCGTTCGAACCGTTTAGATATCGCGCAATCGTCTGAAGTTTTCCGCTAACCCATTTAGGCGGCGAAGGTGGCGGCAACGGTACGCAGGATCAAGCTCAGTTAGATGCTGGTCGTCAGGTCGGTTACCAGAAATCTCATTTTGGACGCTGAGTTGGATCTCCACCAGGGCTTCCTGGGGGCGGGATAACTCACATCTTTCCGTCTTCGGGCGCGGGCGCGCGGATTTCCGGATCGACGCCGGGGGCGGACACAAAACGCCATCCGACTTCGCGAGCTTGTCGCTCAAAGTTCCTCCGGATTGTTCTGTCGTTGCACCTAAGGACGGATTTATTGGCCGCTGGGCTTTAGTTGCGGACGCCCTGACGGCGCCTCACGTTTCGGCGGACCGTTTTGAACGGCAGATGGGGGCGACGGCGTAGTCGGAGAAGGCGGCGCTTGCGCAAAAGCCGCGTTAGACGCCATCACAAATGAGGACACGATTATTGCTGTTTTCTGCATAGGGAAGAACAATCAAATATAGTCGTTGGTTCCGCAGCCTCCCCGACGGTGTTTGCGACTGCTAGCTCTAGCTACTTGTAAAACCCATCACTATCGTTGGTCGCAATGAAAACCCCGAGTAGAGTCGGAGGACGCAATCCTTGACCGTCCGAGACTATTCGTGGACCTCCTTACTGCCAGGCCACCGAAAGCTACTTGAACAGTCCTACAATTTTTTGCCAGAACGACATCGGCTGGTGTTGGCCAAGGTCGTGCTTGGAAGGTGAGGGCTGCGTTACGCTCACCGGGTCCGACGCCGGAAACGAGCCAACGAGACCAGATTTCAGCTTTTCATGCAAGTCGCGGTCCGCCTTCGCCGCGGCGTTCGGATCTGCAGCGTATTTGTCAATTGGCGCGGGGTCAAACTTCTTGGCCATTTCGCTCTCTCCCAGCTTTCTCCTAAGACTGTTCCGCGCTGCCTTGTTAACATTTCATTAAGCATAAGTGTGGCGAAATCGTCTCATCGATTTGCGATTTTCAGGGAGCTTCTCATGACCCGAGATTCCGTGCTCCGTGCGAAAAACAAGGCCAATTGGCTCGTTGTCCCACAGCTGTTCGGGACGCCAGAAAAAGAGGCTCAGCCTGCCGAGCAGCGAATGATGGGATGGATTTTTTCGACAGAACTGCAGCCACCGCGAACGAGCGATATGTCGACCAAAGCGCTAAGCACCGCGGGAAACTTTTCCTGACGTTTCGAATTATTAAGTCGTCGCGGCAGAACCGGAAGCGGCAGCCGCAGGAAAGACCGTACGGTGTAACGCCCGGGCGGCCTTTTCCTTTCCGGTGAAGTGCGATAGTTCCTCGCCACCGAAAAGACTTCAAGGGAAGGCACTGCTCGTGTGTCTCGAAATGGGTTCTAATAAACTCCACACACCGAATGAGAGCTGTTTACGCTATTTTTTGATGTGTTGGCCTTGAACTCAGCGATCGAACTAACAGCCGCCAACTCCGCAAACGCGGGGAGAACACAATCACCTAAGGCTCCTCAGATGCAAAAATCCGCAATTGTCGCCGTTGCTCTATTCGTAGGGACTGGAGCCGCGTTTTGCCAAGGATTATTAATCCGTCCATAAGTATCTGTAAGTTTTTGTTGACGCGGGGCGTCGGTACTGATTCAATTTCGGGATGAGACAAGACGACGCCCGAAAACTGGACCACGCAACATTGGAAGAGATGCGCGTGCGTGCTGTGCGCAGCGTACAAACTGGCGAAAGCCCCGAGGTCGTCGCGCGATCGTTGAGGATTAGTAGCAGCACGATGTACGGATGGTTGGCGCAGTATCGGCATGGCGGAATTGGCACCGACCGAGGCTGACTTGATCAGATCCTGAACGTCATAGGAAAAGATGCTCGAGTAGGGGAACAGCATGCCGTCGATCGTTCCGCGCGAGAGCGACTGGTAGACGTCGGGAGATGCGATCTGCAGCGAGACCGCCCCCAGCTTCTGCACCGCAAGCTCTTTTGCCTTGCCGGAGGTGCGAATCTTCAGACCCTTGATGGCGTCGATGCCGGGAAACGCCGCGCTGCGCAGGAAGATCTGGTAGGGCGGCGTGACGATAGTGAACAGCAGCCGAACTCCGTTCGGCGCCAATTCGCGCTTCGCGAGGATGCCGTCGGTCGCGAGCTTGTAGTAAGCCGCGGTGCCTTCGCACGACGTCGAGAAGCTCAGCGGCAGTTCGGCGACGACCAAGAGCGGCAGCTTGTCGGTCACGAACGAGGGCGCGACATACCCGATGTCGGTGACGCCGGTCTGAGTCAGCGTCAGAAGGTCCTTGGCTTTTCCGAGCTGTTCGGACGGATAATATTGAAACGCGATCCTGTTCCCGGTCTCCTTCGCCACGCGGTCCATGAACCATTTGGTGATCTGTTCGCTGATGTAATGTCCGCTCGGGAAAGAATCGGCGACGCGAAGGGTGATGGGATCCGCCGCGGATGCGGGCGTAACCTCGAGCGCCGCAACGCAGGCCGCGGCAATTCTTAAATCAATCCTCATTAACGTTCCCCGGTTGTTTTTGTTGTTGCTGAATTTCAGCCGCCGTCGGCGATGGCCTGGCAGGCGCGCTGCAACCGTTCGGCCCGGGTCGCGATCGCGGCCTTCATGCGGTAACGCGGTCCCACCAGCGCGACGGCGAAATGGTCGTCGTTGATCGCCAGTGCGACGGCAATCGCCACCACGTCCGAGAGGCTCTCGCCGTCGTTGAGGCAGTAGCCCCGCTTCGCAGATTTTGCGATGTCCGCGGCGTACGCGGTCGCCGATTGCAAGGTGCGGCTGGTGTATTTGGTGAATTTCAGCTTGGAGATGATGGCTTTCCGCTCCGCGTCCAGAAGCTGGCCGAGCAGCGCCTTTCCCATCGAATTGGCGTGGCTGTCGCGAATCTCGCTGACCGCGGCGGAATATCGAATCCGGTGCGAGGATTCGAGTACCTCCATGTAAATGACTTTGTCGCCGTTGCGCTTCGACAGCACCACCGTCTCGTCCGTCTTGTCGCGCAATTCCGAGAGCGCGCTGGAGACGCGCAGTCCGATCGGATCGTGCTGCGCGATCGTGCTGACGAGCTGCAGCATCCGTTTGGTTGGATAGAGGCCGCGGCGCGATCCCAGCGAATAGAGAAATCCCCGCGCTTCGAAGGTCCGTACCAGGTTGAAGCAGGTGGAGATCGGCATTTTCATGTGCCGGGCGAGATCGGACAGCGAAAGCGGCGTCTGCATTTTTGCAAACGCATCGAACAGGTCGAATGTGCGCGAGGCTGATTTCACGTGAGCAGTTTCCCGCGAAAGATAAGTGGCGTTCTGCCGGGTTTGGTTTGTAGAGGGTTGCCGCGCGCGGCGGCGGAAAATTCATGCGGCCACCACGATTGGTGACGAGTTGAAGTAAGCCTCGTCCGGCGTGCGCCGGTCAAGGCTCGAATGCGGACGTTGGTTATTATAAAAGGTCAGATAGCGCCCAAGCGAGGTGCGCGCCTCGCCGACGTTGTCGCAAGCCCGCAAATACACCTCCTCGTACTTCACCGACTTCCAGAGCCTTTCGACGGACACGTTATCGCGTCATGCGCCCTTGCCATCCATGCTGATGGCGATCTCGTTGTCGATCAGCACGCGCGTAAAAGACTCGCTGGTGAACTGGCTGCCCTGATCCGTGTTGAAAATCTCCGGTTTGCCGTATTTCGTCAAAGCATCTTTTAGAGCCTCGACGCAAAAATCAGCCTCCATCGTGATCGACACCCGGTGCGAGAGAACTCGCCGGGTGAACCAGTCGACGACGGCGACGAGATAAACAAAGCCGCGCGCCATCGGGATATATGTGATGTCCGTCGCCCAGACCTGGTTCGGCTTCTCGACCTTCATGCCGCGCAACAGATAAGGATAAACCTTGTGACCCGGCGCAGGCTTCGACGTGTTCGGCCGGCGATAGAGCGCCTCAAGTCCCTTGCGCTTCATCAGCGTCGCGACATGGCGTCAGCGATCGACAGAGGGCGAGCTTTGCGGCGCGGTGACCATTGACCATGAAGCCGAAGTGACGAATGCGATGGAAGCCGTCGGGCAATGCGTGCAACAGGAAGCGGCGAATGAACTCACCGGGCGCGAGCTTCATGATTTTGGCGGCGCCGTTCTGCCGGTAATCCTTCCAGCTGAAAGCGACCTGATCGTCGTCGAGGGCGACGAGGCGGCTGTTGGCGATCGCGACGCGGTGCGTATAGCGCCCGAGATAGGCCAGAACCTGGGCGGGGCCGCCGAACGGCTTTTTAGCGTAGACGACCCGATCGATGCGCCGCATTTTTGCGAGATGGGCGTGCAAACTGGCTGGATCAGCCAGTGGCGCAAGATCGCCAAAGAAGCTCAGGTCTCCTGCGTCGAAGGCTTTCCGCAAGCGTTCGAGGAAAAGGCGG
Source organism: Bradyrhizobium sp. (assembly GCA_039935515.1). GTDB lineage: Bacteria > Pseudomonadota > Alphaproteobacteria > Rhizobiales > Xanthobacteraceae > Bradyrhizobium. Next base: position 475 of record JBDTKD010000375.1, on the reverse strand, counting down.
CGGAACAGTTTTGCCAGCGGCTTGACGGCGAGGAAGAAGTCGGGCCGTCCGGCGATCCAGCGAGTTCCATCGGGCGACAGACCGCCGCCGGGCACGACGCAATGAACGTGGGGGTGGTGGGTCAGCGCCTGCCCCCATGTGTGCAGGACGGCGAGTTTCATGGCTTCCGCCGCCGCCCCAAAACGGGCAAGCCGCCAGTAGGTGCGCAGGATGCCGAGCAGTTGAGGCGACAGCATCACGTTGCGATCCTTCCCGCCCTTTCCGTGACGAACCAGAATGACACCGCGAGCGCCAAGTACGACCGGCAACTTGCGCGGCTCCCGTGCGTAGGGAATACGCTCGGGAACCTCGGCTTCACCAAGCGTGACGCCGTAGAAAAATCGAAGGGCGCAGACGATCTGGTTGAGCCCAGCCAGGAGATGCCGGTGGACACCAGATGTACCTGGAACGCCCGGACGTCTTCGATCCCCAACTT
>JBDTKD010000374.1:0-2545 GCA_039935515.1 Bradyrhizobium sp. | reverse complement strand
TGGTGTTTATCTGGAAAGGCACAATACCAAGCCAATTCCCACGGCGTAAACTTCGCGGTGTGCTTGGACTTGCCAGCATTATGGTCCATTAGCCGGCGTTTCAGGTCAGCCGTTGCGCCGGTATAGTCTTGGTCCGGAAAGTTGGCGCTGCGAATAATGTAAACGTACCACATTGCACGCCCGCCTTCGGCTACCCTACGCGTCGTCGCGTCGTTAAGGCAGAATAATTCGCACCGATAGCCAGGAATGTCACGTGACTGGATCAGTCCGTCGTCGCCCTTCGGGCTATGCCGGACACGCTTCGCCTTCGGTTACGCGTGGCTGCGCCACGCGTAGCCGAAGGCGAAGCGTGGTGGAGCCAGGCGGGATCGAACCGCCGACCTCTTGCATGCCATGCAAGCGCTCTCCCAGCTGAGCTATGGCCCCTAAACCTTGCGTGCGCCCCTGGGTGAATCATCAGGGCGCCCGCGACGGCGAACCCTGACCACAGATCAGGGTCGATCTCAAGTCTCTTTTATCAACTCTCTTCGTCGTCCGAGACGTCGCCGATGATGTCGGTGACGTCCTCGTCGCCTTCTTCCTCATCGGCGATGAAGGTCGAATCATCGTCATCATCGTCTTCGATGGTCTCGTCGATCTCGATGTCGTCTTCCGATTCCGGAACCACGGCCTTGACCTTGCCGGTGTTTTCCTCGGCGTCGGCCTCCTCGAGCGGCACCAGTTCTTCAGCCTCTATGGGCTCCGGCGCGGCTTCGGCGGCGGCGGCCGCGGCCGCAGTGGCGCGAGCGGCGTCGCCGCGGGCGCGCGGGGCCACCACCGGCGCGATCGGCACCGCCTCGCCAGTATAGGGCGAGATCACCGGGTTCTTGTTGAGATCGTAGAATTTCTTGCCCGTGGTCGGGCAAATGCGTTTGGTTCCGAGATCGGATTTGGCCACGTGCGGAATCCTGGGAATTTTTCGAAAAACGGTGCTTCACTTGGCTAGTTGAGGCGCTGCTGTCAATAGCGCTTTGTGGGACTTCTGGCAGCGGCGTGACGTCGCGCGGCCCATGTGATACCTGCCGCCGGCGAAGAGGACACAATCTTGACCCATTCAGCTCAACCTTCCCCGCTGCAAGCCCGCTCAAGCGGCCCCCTGGCCGGCGAGGTCCGCGTCCCCGGCGACAAGTCGATTTCGCACCGCGCCCTGATCCTGGGCGCGCTTTCGGTCGGTGAAACCCGGATTTCGGGCCTGCTCGAGGGCGAAGACGTGCTCAATACCGCCAAGGCGATGCGGGCGCTGGGTGCCCAGGTGGAGCGGACCGGCGAATTCGCCTGGTCGATCCGCGGCGTCGGCGTCGGCGGGTTCGCGCAACCGCAAGTTCCGCTCGATTTCGGCAATTCCGGCACCGGCTGCCGGCTGGTAATGGGGGCGGTCGCAGGCTGCCCGATCACGGCGATCTTCGACGGCGACGCCTCTCTGCGCACGAGGCCGATGCGACGGGTGCTCGACCCGCTCGAACTAATGGGCGCGCGGGTCCGAGCGGGCGGGGAGAGCGGCCGACTGCCGCTGACGCTCAACGGCGCGTGCGACCCGCTGCCGATCCTCTACCGCACGCCGGTGGCGTCGGCGCAGATCAAATCGGCGGTGCTGCTGGCGGGACTGGCCGCGCCCGGCGCCACCACGGTGATCGAAACCGAGGCGAGCCGCGACCATACCGAACTAATGCTGAAGCATTTCGGCGCGCAGATCGTCTCCACCCGCGAAGGCCCCCACGGCCGCAGGATCACCCTCACCGGGCAACCCGAACTGCATGGCGCGGAAGTCGTGGTCCCGGCCGACCCGTCATCGGCGGCGTTCCCGATTGTGGCGGCCCTGATCGTCCAGGGGTCCGATATCGTGCTGTCGGATGTTATGACCAACCCGCTCCGGACCGGGCTGATGACGACGCTGCGCGAAATGGGGGCCGCTATCGAAGCGAGTGAGAGGCGGGGCGACGCCGGCGGGCCGATGGCGCAAATTCGCGTGCGTGCCTCGAAGCTTCGGGGGGTCGAGGTGCCGCCGGAGCGCGCGCCTTCGATGATCGACGAATATCTGGTGCTGGCGGTGGCCGCCGCCTTTGCCGAGGGCCCCACCATCATGCGCGGCCTGCAAGAACTGCGGGTCAAGGAATCCGACCGGCTCGAGGCCACCGCCGCCATGCTGCGCGTCAACGGCGTCAGGGTCGAGATCGCCGGTAACGACCTGATCGTCGAAGGCCGCGGCCACGTCCCGGGCAACGGTCTCGTCGCCACCCACATGGACCATCGCATCGCGATGTCGGCGCTGGTGATGGGACTTGCCTCCGACCAGCCGGTCAAAGTCGACGACACCAGCTTCATCGCCACCAGCTTTCCGGATTTCATCCCGATGATGCGCGGGCTCGGGGCTGCGTTTGGTTAGCATTTTGTCTTACGCCAGCGGTATGGCTATCCTTCCTGGCAGAATTATACTATTTTGATCTGTTACCAGAGGCTCACATGACGCGGATCCTGGTTAAAAAGCTCGACGGAAGGTTGGGACGAC
>JBDTKD010000373.1:0-9853 GCA_039935515.1 Bradyrhizobium sp. | reverse complement strand
GAACCGCGATCCTGAATGCCGCCGAACGGCTTTACGCCGATCGCGGCTTTGGCGATGTGACCCTGCGCGACATCGTCGCGGCGGCGGACGTGAATCTGGCCGCGGTGAACTACCATTTCGGCTCCAAGGACGAATTGATCGCCGAACTGTTCGTCAGCCGCAGCCTCGCCACCAACCGGGAGCGACTCAACGAGCTGAAGGAGGCGGAAGCCGCCGGCGGCGGACACGCCGCCATCGACGCCATCCTGCGCGCGCTGGTCGGCCCGACGCTGCGCGGTTGCCTCGGTCCCGATCGCGAGCGCTCGACCGCCGCACGCTTCATGATCCGCGCCTCGATCGAATCGGTGCCACCGATCCGCCGCATCAAGAATCGCGAGATCGATCATTTGCGAAAATTCGCCGCGGCGATGCGGCGTTCGCTGCCGGGGCGCAACGAGGTCGATCTCTATTGGGGAATGCATTTCGCGCTTGCGATGGCGCACCAGACCATCCGCGACAGCGAACGGCTGACCAAATTGTCGGACGGTACGTGCGACCTTAGCGACGTCCGGGGCATCATCGAGCGCATTGTCGATGTCTCGGTCAAGGCGCTGGCCGGCAACGAGACGCCGCGGACGCCCGCCCCGCTGGTCGCGCGATAGCTAACGCTCGAATCATTGTTGCTTCTCCCAAGGCCTCATGGTTCGAGACGCGCGAAGACGCGCTCCTCACCATGAGGGTCTGAGACCTCACCATGAGGGGCTGAGACCTCATCGTGAGGATCTGAGACCTTATCCTGAGGAGCATCGCGGAGCGATGCGTCTCGAAGGATGAAGCCATTGGGGTGGCTTCTCCCGAGGCCTCATGGTTCGAGACGCGCGAAGACGCGCTCCTCACCATGAGGGTCCGAGACCCATCCGCGGCCAACCCATGATCACCCCGATTTGAGCGATCCTGAAGCCGGTACCGGTGGCGGCGGGGCGGCCCGGGCATCACATGAGGACGGTTGGTCAATTGGAGCAAATGCGATGCGTTCTGCTTTGGCCCTTGGTCTTTTGACGATCGCCCTCGTCGCTTCTGCCAGCGCCGCAAGGGTGCATCACCCCAAACCGCGACATGTCATCGTGCGTCCCAGCCAAGGTGTGGACCCACGCTTTCCGCCAGTCCTCCAGGACCAGACCCCGAGCTACAACGATCCATCCAGGTTCGGTAGCGGCTGACGAGACCACTTTAGATGATCCCCTGCTTTTTCAGGCCGTCGAGCCGGGCGTCATCGTAGCCGAGCTTCGAGGCCAGCACTTCCCTGGTGTTCTGGCCGAGCAGCGGCGGGGCGCGATAGTCCTTCACCGGGGTGCCGGAGAAGACGATGGGATTTCGGATCAACGACAGCGCCGGCTCGAACGGGTGCTCGACCTTTATTTCCATGCCGCGTTCGCGGACATGTTCGTCGGCGAAGACCTGCGCGAAATCGTTGATCGGCCCGCAGGGCACGCCGGCCTTGTCCAGTTCCTGCCGCCAATAGGCCACCGGCCTGGTCAGGAACAGTCCGGCAAAGATCGCCATGATCTCGTTGCCATGAATGACGCGGTCATTGTTCTTGATGAACTTCGGATCGTTCGCCAGTTCCGGACGTCCCAGTACGGCGCAGGTTCGCGCAAACTGCGCGTCGTTGCCGACCACCAGCATCAGTTCGCCATCGGTACAGCGGAACGCCCCCGCCGGCATGCCGCCATTGCCCCAGGTGCCGCGGCGCGGCGGCGTGTTGCCGTTCACCAGATAGATTTGCGCGTAATGCGACAGCGAGGCGATCACGGTGTCGAGCAGGCAGACATCGATGTGCTGGCCGGCGCCGCCATTGGCCTTGCGATGATATAGCGCGGCAAGGATGCCGATCGAGGTGTTCATGCCGGTCATGTAGTCGACGATGCTGGGCCCGACCTTCATCGGGCCGGCGCCGGGTTCGCCGTCGATATGGCCGGTGACGCTCATCAGGCCACCCATCGCCTGAAAGATTGCGTCATAGCCGGGGCGCGGGCTGTACGGCCCGGTCTGGCCGAAGCCCGTCACCGAGCAATAGATGATACCGGGATTGATGGCGCGGACCGACTCATAGTCGAGCGTGTAGCGCTTGAGATCGCCGACCTTGAAATTCTCCATCATGATGTCGACCGATTTGGCCAGCGCCCGGACGATCTGCTGCCCTTCCGGCCTGGCGATGTCGACGGTGACCGATTTCTTGCCGCGGTTGGCGCAGAGATAGAACGAGTTGTTGTTGTTCTGCTTGCCCTCGGGATCGACCAGATAGGGCGGCCCGAACGCGCGGGCATCGTCGCCGCCGCCCGGGCGCTCGATCTTGATCACCTCGGCACCGAGATCGGCCAGCATCTGCGCCGAGAGCGGCCCGGCCAGCACCAGGGTCAGATCAAGGATTTTGATGCCCGAGAGCGGCAGATCCGACATGAACATGGCTCCGAAATGGGTGACCGCGCCTCGGGACCGGCTGCCCGGCGCTGAACGCAGCCTTGCGCGTACACCATTTTTGACGCGCCGAGCGATGCATTCTCGGCATGAAGCCATCCATCCCGCGGCGTTGGCGCGATTGGGTGGAGAGGGCGCCACGCCGGCGAGAGCGAAGAAGGCTTGACGTGCGGCTTTTCCAATCTTCAGAGACTTCAAACCGGCAAAGCCTCCCTGGACTCCGCCACGTTGACCATCGACTCGTGTACTGCACGCGGCAGTTCTATCCCCAACCCCGGCCCCGCCGGAACAGTCAAGCTGTCGCCGCGCGAACGGACAACGGGTCCATCGTACCCCGGTCGACAAGATATTGCGGATCATGTCCGCTTTGCGCCAGAAGAACAATCATTGTCTGAGCAGCGCGGGCGCACTCCTCGGTGGCTTGCGAACGTGGACCTCCTGCTCGAAGCTATAAGCCAGCTCGATCAAACGCCCCTCGCTCCAGGGCTTTCCCAGAATATCCATTCCGACCGGTACGCCCAACGGGGCTGTCGCGGTCGGCCGAGAGAAGCCAGCCGGTACGGTGATGGCCGGAAACCCGGTAACCGAGGCCAGAATACCATTGCGGTCGGCTTGATTAGGTTCGGTCAGCGGCACCACCAGCCGGTTTTGGAGTGGATAGACCATGGCATCGAGTTTGTGCTCGGCGAAAGTCGAAATCAGTACCTGCCGTGTGCGTTGGTTTCGTACCAGCCGTTCCTTGTAGTCCGGCTCCTCCAGGCCGTTCGCGAAGCTTTCCGCGCTGGACAGGAATTTCTCCAGCGAAGGCTTGTGAAACTTGCCGGACGCGATGATCTCGGCGAGTGACTTTGCTGGCGCATTGGAGATGGCAGCGAGATAGGTGTTCAACAGCGTCTTGAACTCGTACTTCTGGACGTCATTGTCGGCATTGAGCCTGCTGGCATCCAGAGCAGGCGCGTCAAGCTCGATCAACTCGGCTCCCGCGCTCTTCAAAGCAGCCATTGCCGCAGCGATCACGCTGTTCACCTCCTGGTGCACGGCACCGCTCCCGAGCAGTGTCTTCAGGAGCCCAATGCGGGCGCCGCGCAAGCCATCCGGTTTGAGGAATTGAGCATAGCCGCTTGGTGTGTTGCCGAAACTCCATCCCATCGAGGGATCGTTCCGATCGTAGCCAGCCATGACCTCCAGAAGCCGCGCTGCGTCCGCAACCGTGCGTGCGATCGGCCCGATCGCGTCCTGGGTTTCAGAAACTGGCATGATGCCGGCATGGCTCAAAAGACCCTTTGTTGGACGAATACCGACCAGAGCGTTGGCCGAAGCTGGCGACCGAATCGAGTTCACCGTGTCACTGCCGGTGCCCGCGAGTGCCAGGTTTGCGGCCACCGCAGTACCCGTTCCGCCGCTCGAGCCTCCGGGCGTTCGAGTCAGGTCATAGGGATTAAGTGTCTGGCCACCGAGTGAGCTCACTGTCGTGCCTGATAGCGCGAATTCGTGCATGTTGGACTTGCCGAGGATAATCGCCCCAGCCTTACGCAGCTTGGCGACCACGAAGGCATCCGCCGGTGGCTGCATTCCGGCAAGCGACGCCGAGCCGCCCGTGGTCGGCAGATCGGCGGTGTTGTAGTTGTCCTTGAGCACCAGCGGCACACAATGCAGCGGCCCTACGGGCGCTCCACCCGCTCGTTCGGCGTCGAGTCGGTCCGCCTCCGCAAGAGCCTGCGGATTCAGCGTTAGAATCGAATTGAACGCTGGACCGTCGTGGTCGTATGCGGCAATTCGATCGAGATAAGCCTGGACGATCTGGCGGCCCGTCCTCGCATTGGTCTGCAGCGCCCGCTGAATACCGGCGATAGTCGTCTCCTCGATTGCAAAGTCTTGAGCTGCGGCCTCGGCTGGGACCAACACGGCTGGCACTCCAATCTTGCTACTGGGGATTTCTTCACCACCAATCCCCCAGCAACTGGACCCGCTAGATCATGCCGACCACTCGGTCCGAATGTGCGTCTGCGCCCCGACGATCCAAACGTCATCGTCTTCGTCCCACGCTTGGCGGCGGCGTCTGATGCAGGGGGCGCCATCAGGATTGTGGCAACCCGCATTTATCGATCACGCAACACACAACCGTTCTACAGAATTTCAAATTCCGGCGCTCTCTCCGATCCGAAACGCTCTCACGTTGGGAGGCGGCATCGTCAGCCAAAATAGCCCGAGATAATGCTTTTATCGACCTTGCAGATGTAAGTGTATTTTGGATTGACCACCTGGGTGCAACGCGCTTCCGCAATTTGGCCCAGAAGCATGTAACCTTCCGCGGCAGGAATCTTCCAGTCGTCCTCCAGCCAATAAACCATTTCCTCGAAGGCAACGCGCATCGCGTCTTCGAGCGGTCGCGCGCAGCCCAACGTACAAATATGAGTCGGCGTTTCGATGCGCGGGTGATTCAATCGGGGTGGCGCCTTTCCCAAAGAAACTCTTACCGTCAGTGTCGCAGCGATTTCGATCGCACCCATACCATTGCATTCGCCGTCGCCCTGGATCGCGTGGCAATCGCCGAGAAAGAGGTGCGTTCCGGCCTTGTTGACGCGCAGCAGCACGGTATTGCCTGTCGTGATTTCCTGAACATCAAGATTGCCGCCGTGCGGACCGTTGTCGACCGTAAGGACGGCGCCATGCACCGGCGCGACACCAACGACTCCGATCATCGGCTTTATTGGCAGCTTCAGGTGCTCGTTCCAGTGCACCAGGTCATCCTTCACCTCGACAACCCTGGTCTGTCTGCCGAACTCCTTTCGCCGCACCCAATCGGGGAACATTCCGATGCCTGGCCACAAAGCCGTAAAGCCCAAATTGCCGAGTTCCATTTTAAGGATCTCGACGTTCAGCACGTCCCCCACTTTCGATCCCCGGACTTCGATCGGGCCGGTTGCACCATTTACAAAGGGAAGAGTGACGTCGGCCTCGGCCAATTGCTGTCCTGGATGGCGGATCGTGCCGTCGTTGACGTTGATCGCGCATTCCACAACGAACGTCTCGCCGGGCTCGACGCTGGCGATGAAATCGTCATCTCCCGAAAGCGCATATTTGATATTGCCTGCCTTGCATACACGCTGGACCATTTTTTGCTCCTGATTGGACGTCCCTCTGATCTCAATGAATGCGGCGCCACGGCATCAGAAGGCGCTCAATCCTGCCCACCACAGAAGTCAGAAGCAGCGCCAACGCGATCGTTGCGACCAACGCCGCAAAGACCTTGGGAATGATGTAGAGCGAGCCGGCCTTGAAGATTGCGTGCCCCAAGCCCTCGGATGATGACATGAATTCGCCGACGATCGCGCCGATCAACGCAAAACCGACCGTAAGCTTCAGCCCGGCAAAGATATCGGTGAGCGAGGCCGGCACGATGAGCTTGCGAAAGATCTGAAATTTTGACGCTCCCAGCGTCCGCATCAGATTGATCTGGTCTGTATCGACCCCGACCGCGCCCTTGTAAGACGTGACCAAGGCAACGATCACGACCGACAAGGTCGACATCGCAACTTTTGAAATCAGTCCAGTGCCGAACCAGATGATGATAATAGGCGCCAGGGCGATGATCGGGATCGAGCCAATCGCGATCACGAACGGTTCAACTACCCGGGAAACGAACCTGGAGTACCATAACGAGAGACCAATGATGGTGCCGATAAAATTCCCGACCAGAAAGCCGAGCAAGGTTTCAATTCCGGTAACATAACTATCGCGCCACAAGCTGCCGTCTTTTATCATCTGGCCCAGAAAGCCGGCGATCGCCGAAGGCGATCCGAACATGAAGGCCGCCTGCTTGTTGTTCGCCGTCATGTAGTCCCAAAAACCAAGCAGCACGGCCAGAAGCACACCTTGTGTGGCAAGGACGATCGCCGCCGAGCGCAGCCTCTGCCGGCGCCGGCCAGTTGCCGAGACAAGCTTTCGTGCAGCCAGGTCAGTTGCGCGGCTCATCCCGCTCTCTGTTTCCGCGGTCATTGCAACACGACGTCGAGGTCGGCCCAGATCTGCCTAACGTATTTACTGAAATCGCGGCTGTCACGCGCCGCCATCATGTCGGTCCGTTCGATGCCGAGTTCGATATTATAGATCGCCTTGACCTGGGTCGGCCGTTTCGAAAGCACGATTACACGATCCGCAAGCGATACCGCTTCCTCGATATCGTGGGTAATGAGCAGAAGCGATCGGCCGCCCTCGCGAACCAGTTTCGCGGTGTCGCTTTCGATCAAGAGCTTGTTCTGGAAATCCAGCGAAGCAAACGGTTCATCGAGCAGCAGCACGGCCGGTTCATTCACCAAGGTACGGGCCAGGGCCACGCGCTGACGCATGCCGCCCGAAAGCGTCGAAGGGTAGTGATCGGCGAAGCCGTGGAGCCCGAGTTGGTCGAGGATGGCACGGCTGCGGTCGCGAGCCTCGTTAGCCGCAACGCCGCGTATTTCAAGACCAAGCATCACATTGCCGTGCGCGGTTCGCCAGGGCAGAAGCAAATCCTTCTGCAGCATGTAGCCAACATTCTGCGGCTGACCGGTGATGGCTTGGCCGTACCAGCTGATCCGGCCAGAGTCCGGCGTCAGCAATCCGCACAGAGTGTTCAGCAGCGTCGTCTTGCCACAACCTGACGGTCCGACGATGCTGACGATCTGACTGTTGTCCAGCGTCAGGCTCAGATCGCCGATGACCGGAACAACCCGGTCATCGACGTCATAGCTTTTTGCAACATGCTCGACGACGAGCGGAATCGCGCGATCGGCATTCGGCCCGGCGATAGTACCCTTGGCAAGACTCGATCCGTTTACTTCACCCATCATTTGAGGCTGGCGACCGCCTTATCCGCGAAACTGTTATCGATGATCTGATCGAACGAAATCGTGCCTTTGGCGTTACCAAGATAGACCTGCATGTCCATCAGATTCTTCCATTGATCCCGTTTAGTGACGACAGACTGTGCGGGTATGAGGTATTTGAGCTCCGCATCGATAGCCTTGTCGACGACGTCACCGGGCAGGTCGGGAAATTCCTGGCGGGCGACTTGCTTTGCAAAGGCCGGATCACCGTAGGTCTTTCGGGAAGCCTCTTCAAAGGAAGTTACCAACGCTTGTACCATTTCCGGATCCTTCTGAATGGTGCTGGGTAGCACCATGATGCCGGTGTTGCAGAATGGCCCGATATAGCTTGCGAAGTCGAACACCACTTTTGCGCCCTGCGCTTCGGCAGCAGCGACGCTTGGCTGATAGGCGATAGCGATGTCGGCTTGACCCGCCAGCATGGCCGCGATTTCGGTACCCGGACTCACTGGAACAATCGTCGCATCCACGCCAACCTTCAGGCCAGCCTTTTCCAAAAGCCGTTTTGCGACACTGTAATTTGTATTCGGTTCGGGCGAAGTGACGATCTTCAGGCCCTTGAATTCCTTTGGATCGGTGATTGGCTTGAGCGTTTTGGACACGCCGAAATAGTGCGCACGTTGCACGACGGTGCCGACCACAACGCCTGGGCCACCGTTCTCACGCGAAATCTGTGCCATCGTCGCGTCCCCGATCGCAAAATCCGCGGAACCCCCAAGCACCGCGGCGAAAGTCTGAGTATCGCCGCCGGCCGCGCTCACCTTCATGTCGAGGCCGTTTTTCTCGAAGATGCCCGAGTGCATGCCAACATAAAGATTGATGTAACCGAGATTGTGGACGGCTTCGCTGAAACGCACTTGCTTGAGTTGCGCGGCGCGGGCAAGACCCGAGCCGACGGACGTAATCGCCAGACCGCCCGCGACGGCGGCCGACGTTGATAGAAAGTCGCGGCGGCTAAATGAAGCACAGTCCAAGGTGAGAAATTGGCGGACCCTATTGATCATGGCTCTACACTCCTCGCAAAAGAAACGCCCAGTGGCGAGGAAAGCTATTCCCTTAGGCGAGCAGGCCGCAAGATAAAAGAAGTTGCAGCGAAACATGCTCGACATGCGGCTTCGCCGTTCGCCGTCACTGACCCAATGGCAGCGGGCCGAACGTTTCCTCGTGATTTCGCGGTTTCTTCAGGGGCGGCCTGATCAATCGAGCATCAGTCATTTTGCAATAATGTCATTTTTGACATTATCGCTGCCCGTAGAAGAAGTGACGGTTCCGAGCCAAGCCGGGGAGATGGAGGTTGAGCACCAGGCCGACTGCGCAAACCCAGGCGCGACGAAGGTCATGAAACTATTTCTCGATATGGCTGCAGGCGATCAAGACGGAAAAATTCTGCAGTCGCCTACGGATTGACCCGCACCGATGCGAAGCGTCCGGTAAGTGCGCCACCGCATTTTTCCGCTGCAATCCCGATGGCGCGTTGTTGTTCGCGAACCTTGTCGCGGTTTTTCGGCAAGGCCGTGTTTGGCTCACGCGTTTCGTTTTCGGCACGCAGGCGCTCAAAGAGACTACTGACTAGCCCTCGCAGGCGGAAATTCTCCGCCGCGAGATCCTTCATCTGCATCACCGCCGGAAGGTTGAGACCGCCGAAGCGCCTCCGCCAACGGTAGAAAGTTCTCGGCGACACTGCTGCGATACGGCAGATTTCAGCGACTGACACGCCAGTACTCGCCTCATGGAGCAGATGAAGGATTTCGCTCTCAGTGAATTGGGACCGTCTCATCGGGTTCGCCTCATGCAACTGCTGACTTGGGACCACCCGCAATCGCCGCTGGCGGCGATCTCTTTCGGCGTCCGCGCGGTTAAGCTAGCACAAAAACGCTTGGCGCTCGAAGTGCGCAAACAAGCAAGCGCGCCGATGCGCGACGATGATCTCGGCTTGCCTGATACGGGACTGTCTGGTCTTGTTGCCTCTCCGCAATCCGGAGAGATCAATGTCGCGCCGCCATGAAATTCCTTCCACGCCTGAAAATATGGTATGGGGATACCTGGACAGCGCCAGCCCACCCGTGCTGTCCGTGAACTCCGGCGACACCGTTACCCTGCACAGCTTCCCGGCCGGCGGAAAGGAAACGTTGCCGGACGATTTGGAAATGGTCCCGGCCGACTACATGCGGGCGCTTGAGACGCTGCCGCATGGACCAGGCCCGCATTTCATCACAGGACCTGTCTATGTGAACGGCGCAAAGGTTGGCGACACGCTGCAGATCGACATTCTTGACGTGAAAATCCGACAGGACTGGGGGTTCGTCTCGATCTTGCCGCTGCTTGGGACGCTGCCCGACGAATTCACCGACTACGAGACAATCCATCCAGCGATCGATCGCGAACGCAACGTCTGCATCATGCCTTGGGGGACGGAGATTCCGCTGGATCCGTTTTTCGGCATCGTCGCCACAGCTCCGCCTCCCAGCTGGGGACGATGCGGCTCGCCCGTGCCACGCGCGTTCGGCGGCAACATGGACAACAAGGAGCTG
>JBDTKD010000372.1:0-8432 GCA_039935515.1 Bradyrhizobium sp. | reverse complement strand
GCCGTCATTCATTGCCAACTCGACGGCCTGCCGCCATCTTGCCATGACACCACTCCTCGTTCACTCTCAAACGAGGAATCCACCAACATGCTTCCTGTTCCATCGATGCCGGTTTCATGGAATCGATCGTCTAGCGTTCACCGCCTGCGTATTCGCAGACTGCAATATCGATCAGTTGCACCCGGACGAAGGACGCGGGTTATACGTGAGGGATAATTCCTTCGATCGCCCCCTGACCGAGCGGCGCGCCGAATTCGAAATCACGCTAGCCCAGGCTCTAGCTGCGCGGAAGATAAAGGGGAAATGACGGCCACCGCAGCTTGCTTTTGGGCGTCGGCATTGGCCTTCTCGGTGTGTTAGCTTTTTTGGTCGTGCGCTACGTTGCGGCTATGCTGGCGGGCTGAGCCGGGAGAGAAAATGACGGCTGTATTCTCGCGGGTGTTTACGCTGGAAGTGGATGGCCGGCCGACGTTGGCCTTTGAAGCGCGGCCCGCCGCATTAAGCGCGCTTTAGACCGCATGCACCTGATCGATCCGCAGACCGGCGCGGTGCTGTAAGAGTTGTCGCTATGGCCGAAATGAAAACGCCGGGGCGTGAAAACCCCGGCGCTTAGATTTTGGCTCGACAGACGCTCAGGCGTCGTATTCGGCCGAAATGTCCTTGCCCGTATAGTCCGGCATGAGCAAGGTCGCTATTAGGCTGATCACAGCGCACGCGGCGATATAGATCGCGATCGCGTAACCCGACTTGTAGGCCGCGAACAATGCAGTGGCGATCAGCGGCGATGGTCCGCCGGCAACAAGGGACGCGAGCTGATAGCCGAGCGAAGCGCCGCTGTAGCGCAGGCGCGGCGTAAATGACTCCGCGATTAGAGCCGCCTGTGGTCCGTACTGCATGTCATGGGGAATGAGCGACAGCACGATAGCAATGAAGACCAACGATGGGATCGCCGTATCCACCATCGCAAAATACAAGAACCCGAACAGGCCCATGGTGACGACGCCGATCAGATACATATTTTTGCGCCCGATACGGTCTGAGATGTGACCGGAGAGCGGAATGCTGATGAACGAGACGCAGGCGGCCACCATGACCGCGGATAGGATGAAATCCCGTGACATTTTCAGCGTGCCAACGGCATAGGCGAAAACGAAGGCGGTGAAAATGTAGAACGGCGCCTGCTCCGACATCCGCAGCAGTGCCGAGAGGATGATCTCCTTCGGCTGCTTCTTGATGACTTCGAGGATCGGGGCCTTCTCGATCTTGTTGTTGTCCAGGAGTTTCTGGAATACCGGCGTCTCGAGGATGCCAAGGCGAATCCACAGGCCGATGGCGACCAGGATGATCGACAGCGCGAATGGAATGCGCCAGCCCCAAACCAGGAATTGGTCGCCGGACCAGGCGCTGAAAACGCCGACCGCCAGAGTGGACAAGAGCAACCCGCAGGGCACGCCGAATTGCGGCCACGACGCTACCAAACCGCGGTGGCTGTGCGTGCGCGACCATTCCATCGACATGAGGATGGACCCGCCCCACTCGCCGCCGATACCGATGCCTTGAAGTGCCCGTAGGACGGTCAGGATAACCGCGCCCCAGATACCGACCGACGCGTAGGTCGGGACGAAGGCGATGAAGAAGGTTCCAAGCCCCATGATCATAAGCGTGGCGATCAGCGTGGCCTTGCGGCCGATGCGGTCGCCGTAATGGCCGAAAATGGCGGCGCCAATCGGGCGGGAGGCGAAGCCGATGAAATAGGTCCCGAAAGCTAACAGTGTTCCCGTCAGCACGTCCTGGTTGGGAAAGAAGAGCTTACCGAAGACAAGGCCGGCCGCAGTGCCATAAAGGAAAAAGTCGTACCACTCTATTGCCGTGCCAATCGTCGATGCGATCACGGCCTTGCGCAGTTGCACGCTATGCTCGGCCTCGGGCAGCGCCCCAACCGTGGTTGCCACAGCCATTTGGCGTTCTCCCCTGATTGTCCTCAATCTCGCAGAGCTGGCTTCTTGGCGGCCTAGCTCAATCAGGATATACACAGACAATCAGTGATGGCTATAGACGATACGTCGCAAAGAAGTCGCAAAGAAGAGGACAAATTGCGTCCCCTGGTGCGGTGCAGCGGCGGAGCAAAAGTTCCACCGCGACGGAGCCGAATGCGGCTCTGCGCGACAACGGGCCTATTGGCTTGGCTTGCTCGACGCCATCACAGTCACCGGCGTATCGCGATAGGCATCCGCAAACAGCCGCTTCAAATTGTCTACCTTCGGCAGATCGTTGAAGGCGATGTACGGGTAGGTCGGATGGATACACGGTAAGCGTCCATTTCTTTCACGGGACTATACCTTGGCGTTTGAAGGCTGCCAATTCCAGGGCAGGAACTCGTCGAGGCGGCTGGCGGGATGACCATCGGTCATGCGCTGCAGGACGTCTGAGAGCCAGGCAAAGGGCTCGACATTATTGAGTTTTGCGGTGGCGATGAGGGAGCAGACGGTTGCCCACCGGACGGCGCCACCGTCGGAGCCCGCGAACAGATGGTTTTTGCGCCCGAGCGCGATGGGCCGGATGGCGCGTTCGACCGTGTTGTTGTCGAGTTCGATACGGCCGTCATCGAGGAATCGGGTGAGGGCGGGCCAGCGCGCGAGCGCGTAGCGGATGGCCTCGGCGAGGGAGCCGGCGGGTGGAACGCGGCCAAGCTCCATCTCGAGCCAGGGCTTCATCAACTCGATGAGTGGCCGGGCGCTGGTGTTACGCACATGCCGACGTTGCTCTGCCGTGCGGCCCCGGATCGAACCCTCGATTGCATAGAGTTCGGCGATCCGCCGCAAGGCCTCCGCGGCGATCGGTGAACCGGTCGCTTCGTGCAGGTCGTAGAACTTACGCCGTGCGTGGGCCCAGCACGCCGCCAGGACGATGTTGCCCGGCGCCGTCAGCCGTTCGAAGCCAGCATAGCCATCAACTTGCAGCACACCACGGAAGCCCTGGAGATGACCGGCAGGCCGCTCTGCCTTGCGATCCGGACTGTAGAGGTAGAGGGCGGCCGGCGGTTCGGGCCCGCACCAGGGTCGGTCATCGCGCGCGTAGACCCACAACCGGCCGGTTTTGGTGCGGCCGCGGCCGGGATCGAGCACCGGGATCGGCGTGTCGTCGGCAAACAGCTTGGCTGATCCGAACACATGGGCTGCCAGGCGGGCCTGCAGGAGGGGCTCCAGCCACCAGCAGGCGCCGCCGACCCAGTTCGCCAGGGTCGAGCGATCGATCTCGACGCCGTGCCGGGCGAAGATCTGGCTCTGCCGGTAAAGTGGCAGGTGATCGCAATATTTGGCGACCAGGACATGAGCGAGAAGACCGGGACTGGCGAGGCCCTTGGCGATCGGACGCTCCGGGGCGGAGGCCTGATGGATGGTCCCGCAGGCCCGACAGCCATAACGGGGCCGGCAGATGCGGATCACCACATGATCGCGCATCTCGCTGACAGTCTCCCCGATCACATGCAGTTCGCCGCCGCAGCAGGGGCAGGCCTGATGCTCGAGATCGAGCCGGATGTCGGACTAAGGGCATGACTTACACCGCCTCGCCGATAAAGCACCTTGCGTGCGGGCGGATGTGGCCCGGCCTTGAACCTTACGCGCCAATTGCCGAAGGCCTTGATCGGAATCCCGTAAGCCTCGCAATATTCACGCTGATTGAGCTCGCTTTGAAGCCAGGCCTCATGGTGCGCCCGCCAAAAAGCCTCATCGTAACGTTCGCGAACTGACGACATCCCGTCCTCCGCCTGCAAAACTATCGGTGAGAACAGATCGCGGTCGCAGCCCGACGAAACAAGTGTGCGAGAAATGGACGCTTACGATACACGAATGCAAGTTTCCCTGTTCGGGGTCGTGGGCTTCCCTGTTATCTAAAATAATTTCCCTGTTAATCCTCTCAGGGAAATCGTCCGGAAACCGCTGCAGCACAGGGGTCTTTGCTACTGAAACGGCTTCCAAAAGCCCAGGAATCGCGAAATTCCCTGTTATTTTCCCTGTTAGCAGGGAATTGCGGTTGGAGACCGGTTCGTATCTGACTGCGCACACCACCAAGCTTTTCAAGAGCCTAGCGAGTTTCACCGTTTGAGAAGCGCCGACTAAAACGGTTTTTCAAACGGTGTTTTTTGGATGCCGGCGGACGTCTACTCCCCAACAATGTGATCGGCAGGGCCGGGGGCGACAAAGCGGCTCGAAGAGCGCCTTCGTTCGCAACGCTTGGCGGGACCTCGGCCTCAAGCATCTCCGCACCAAGCCCTACACGCCCAAAACAACGGCAAAGCGGAGCGCTCCATCCAGACCGCGCTGAGAGAGTGGATCTACGCACAAGCCTATCTCACATCCGATCGTCGCGCCGCCCAGCTTCCTGTTTGGCTGCACCAATACAATTGGGACAGGCCTCATAGCGGCATAATCTCAAACGTCTATCAGCAGATTCCGTCTAACCGAGGACAACCTCTTGAGGCTCCACATCTAGCCACCATTCACGCGTTGGCGGCCAAGGTCCAGGCGCGCGCCTTGGAACGATTTTATTGCGACCTCACTTTCGATCCCTCTGGCGACTTCGTTCCGACCGAAGCGGGCTGGAGCGATCGAGAAATGGCGCCGCATCGTCACCACCGGAAACATCAAGCCGGAATAGCTGTCGTCCGACGGAAAGAAGCGTGAGCCCCAGATCGTGTGCCTGGCCGGGAAAGCCGGCCATCGCGGAGTAAAAAAATCTCACGCTCATGTTCGTGCCACGTTTTGAGCTGATGCTTGAAGCACGGTACAGAAGCGAAGTACCGGGCAAACGCGTCGGAGGAAATCGTCATGACAACGAAGTTGGCAAGTGCCGTCTGTGCGCTCTCGCTTGCATTCTGTGGCTCGGCGGCGACCGTTCATACCGCATCGGCGCAGGCCCAGTCGGTCCCCGCGCCCCCGCTCGCCGGTCCGCCATCGCCGGAGCAAGTGCAGCCGTGGGGTTTGCCGCCCCCGCCGCCGGGTATCGGGCCGGTCACTTTGTTCGCGGATATCCATGATCAGCCGCAGGGCAAGTTTCTTGAGGGTGGGGCCTTCGATAAGGCAGGCAACTTCTGGTTTGTGGCGATTGGCAGCGGCTGGGTGTCCTACCTCACTCCTGACGCGAAGCTGGTCCCCGTGTTCAACTGCGACCCGAAAGGAGATATCGGTCCCGCATGCGAGCCGCAGGACACGCGTTGGCATGACGGCAAGCTTTACGTCACAACGCGCCACCTCGGCATCCTGGTCTATGATCCGGAGACGAAGAAACTAAGTTCACTCGTTTCGACGTTCCATAACGAACTGTTCAAGGGTCCGAATGATCTCGACTTCGACGCCGAGGGCAATCTGTATTTCACCGATCCATGGGGAACAGGACCCGGACCCGATGCGGCGGATCGGACCGGTGCAGTCTATCAATATTCCAAGGACGGGATTCTCCGGCGCATCATCTCCACCGGTAGTTTTCCTAACGGCATAGCGGTTTCGCCAGATGACGGCACGCTGGCCGTTGCCGACTATGCGAGCAACCGGATGCTATACTATTCGTTCCTGCGAGGACCGAATCCAGCCTGCTCCCAGTGCGCCACCGATCCGTCGCACACGACATTCTTCTTCGCCACGACCGGGAGCTACAATCCTGGCAACGGTGGACCTGACGGCATCCACTATGACGTGCATGGGAACCTCTGGGCGGCGTGCGGCATCGGCGGAATCATCGAGTACGATCCGCGTGGCTTCATCATCGGTTATGTGCCGTTGCCAAATGGTGATTCCTCGGCCACGAACTTTGCCTTTGGCGGTGAGAACAACCAGTATATCTACATGGAAGGTGCCGTCAGCGGAACCATCTACAAATTCAAGGCGCCCTACCCCGGGCTGATTGGGCCAGATGGCGAGCGGTTGGCGGCGCAACCCTGACTTCGCCGCGAGGCTGCGGTGGTGCGCGCCGCATCAGCGCGCACACACCACTACGTCCACATTGGTCGAGCTCTCGACCTGGCTGCTTGCAACGGCGCAAAACTCGGTCTCGCCGTGTGGCCCCCAGCCGGTGAGGATTTTGGCTTTCTCAACAGCCGCCCCGCCGCCTGGGTCTCAACACCGGGTGCTGCTCTCCCGTGTGCCCCTTCCTTGCCGGCGAGGCGAGCGGCTTGGGCTCGTTGGCCTCGGCGCAGCAGGTCACCCCGGCCTCGGGCTGTGCCGCCGTCACCTCAAGCAAGCGGCGCGCTCGGGCGATGTTGTCGGCGCGCGTGCCGCTGGCGAGCAGGCCGTAGTGGCGGATGCGGTGGAAGCCGCGCGGCAGGACGTGGATCAGGAAACGACGAATGAACTCGCCGGTCGCGAGTGTCATGATCTTCTGACGATCACGACCATCGGCACGATAGTTCTTCCACCGAAAGGTGACGCCGGTGCGGTCGCAGGCGATCAGCCGGCTGTTGGCGATGGCGACGCGGTGGGTATAGCGCGACAGATAGGCCAGCACGGCCTGTGGGCCGCCGAACGGGCGCTTGGCATAGACCACCCATTCGGCTCGGCGTAGCGGAGCCAGATAGGCCGCGAACGCCTGCGCACCGGCGAGAATAGCGTGATCGCCGAAGAACTTCAGGCGCTTGGTTTGGTGTGCGGCGAGAAGCTTTTCCAGGAACAACCGGTGGAACAGGCGCGAGAGCACGCGCACCGGCAGGAAGAAGCCGGGCCGGCAAGATATCCAGCTTTTGCCGTCGAGCGAGATGCCGCCGCCCGGCACGATCATATGGACGTGCGGATGATGGGTGAGCGCCGAACCCCAGGTATGGAGAACCGAGGTGATGCCGAGGCGGGCGCCGAGATGCCTGGGGTCGGCGCTTTGGTTCAGGGTCGGAACCCCCGCGCCACCTGCCGCCAGATGAAGCTGATAGCGGCGAACGTCTTCGAAACTCGCGGTATCGGGCGATCGGCCAAGGAAAGCGGCGAAGTGCTTGACCCGCTGCACGTAGTCACGTTGGGTCTTTGGCGCCAACTTGCGGATCGTCATGTCTTCAATCATGCGCTGCCGCAGCGGACTTATGGCCTTATCGGTCATAGGGGATGCTCCTGTCTTGATGGAGGTTGCGAACCCCTCATCTCAAGACAGGACGCCCCGTGGCGCTATCGTGTTGGTCGTGCCGGCCGCCGCAGTGCCCTACCGCGCGAGCGGTTTAGTCCATTGACCCAACGCGGTCATAAGCAAGGCTAACTTCCGTTTCGAACCAGCGCGTGGGGGCTAACAAAACGTTAAAAGAACATTTTTCCGGGGCGTGTCTTGAACGATTTGGACGCCACCGCCTACTAATGACACAGTTGTCGGCGTTGCAGACAGAGCAACCCAGCGGCGTTCTCCAACGCCCATTGTTCTGCCTGACTGCGTCGCGGCCATGGCGAATGGTTGGCAGTGCGGGCGCTCTTGGCGAGCTGCGCCGCGTCGCAATGCGCGTGCCTCGTAAGCGCCCGAAATATCAGCGCTCCTGTTAAGGAGAACGATTATGGACAACACAGCGATCTTCAATCGCTCGGTGTGGGACGTCACTGGATTGGCCCATGATGAATGGCGGACGGTCGGTGATAATGCGCACGGCCGTAGCGTTAGTGTGCCACTTGCCGGATCAATCAAGGGCCAACTGTGGCTCGGCTCGCAGCTGGCGCCGAGGGATTTCCGCCCAAGGGGAGACTTCCAAACTTACGCAACGCGATGGGAGCAACGATACAGTGTTCTCATCCCCGATCGGACGGGTAAATTGGA
This sequence comes from Bradyrhizobium sp., assembly GCA_039935515.1. Lineage (GTDB taxonomy): Bacteria > Pseudomonadota > Alphaproteobacteria > Rhizobiales > Xanthobacteraceae > Bradyrhizobium. The sequence goes on along the minus strand of JBDTKD010000372.1, from coordinate 656 downwards.
TTTTGTCCCCGTAGTGAGCGACAGGTCACGTGTCTCATATAACCTTCCATCGATAGTTGGCGGCACTCAGAACGTGTATCCAGTGATCGCACATTACGGCACCGCCTCGGTCATGGAGATAGTTGTTACTCGGAAATTCGCAACCAATACAGTTCTCGATGACCGAAGAAATGCGCTTGAGGGCCTCTTGGATGAAGATGTTGAGGCGTACGTCGAATGGGGTTACCCGCGATATGGAGACTGGGGGCCATTCGCGGATTCGAACAACGTCGGACCGAATAATTTCACGGTGTTGACCGATCCCGATGGCCGGATCCTTGCCATCCTTGGTGCATTCGGGAACGAGCCTGGCTTGGAGTCCGAGGACCCGCTAAGTTACTTGGCGATAGCCCCGGCTCTTCTTGACCTATTGAAAGTGGGAGGCCGTGTGGTATTGCGCATGGCCTCTCAAAGGGCTGCGCGAAAGGCCGCACTGGTAGCCGCTAAGCGTGCAGCGCTTAGGGATTTGGAGACGCTGACGGAAGACGAGTTGAAATCAATTCGCGGCGGCGCTGTCAACCCGAAAGGACCTTTGATGTCTGCCGCAGATCTCAACAAAGAGGTGCCACAGATCAGAGACGGAATGGGGGTAAAACGTAGGCTCGAAGGCGCTGAGG
>JBDTKD010000371.1:0-6349 GCA_039935515.1 Bradyrhizobium sp. | reverse complement strand
AGGGCCCGCTGCGTGACAAGGCCTATCATCTGAGCTGGTTTCTGCTGTTCGCGATGATCGGCGCCATCGGCGCGGTCAGCATCGCCACGCCGTTCCTGCACATCCAGTACACCGAGCGCTGGTTTTCCTGGCCGAACGTGATCCTGACCGCGCCGGTGCCGATCGCGGTCGCCGCCGTGACCGTGTTGCTGTTGCGCAGCCTCGCCGACAAGCAGGACCATCAGCCGTTCTTGCTGTCGCTGGCGCTGTTCGCGCTGTCCTATGCCGGGCTCGGCATCAGCATGTATCCCTATATCGTGCCGCAGAGCGTCACGATCTGGCAGGCGGCCTCACCCGAGAACAGCCAGGTCTTCATGCTGTTCGGCGTCGCCGTGCTGGTGCCGCTGATCCTCGGCTATACCGCCTGGGCCTATTGGGTATTCCGCGGCAAGGTCACCCCCGGGAGCGGCTATCATTGAAACCGCCGGCGCCAAAGCCGGCCCCGCTGGTGCGCCGCCTGTTGTGGTTTGCCGCCCTTTGGCTCGGCGGCGTCGGCGCCGTGGCGATCGTGTCCTTTGGCTTAAGGCTGTGGCTGGCGCCGAAGTGAGCCGTCCGAGTTCGCGCCGCCGTTTAAGCACTACAAAAACCGGAAATATTTCAGCGGCGTAGCGGATCGGCTCGGCGTTCCTTGCCATCGAGCCATGGGTGCGATTTGATGGCGTGCAATTGGTCGGAATAATGGTACACAGCCGGCAGCATCACGACGGGAGCATTGCATGACCAAGTTACGGCACCTGATCTGGACGGTAGTGGCCGCTGCCGGCCTGATGATTTCGGCCTCGCAGAGCTTTGCCCAGCAGCCCGATGTCGGCGACCAGCCGGGATTGCTGCCCGATGATTCCGTACAGCTCGATCCGGAATTCAGGAAGCAGGTGGTTTACTACCGGACGACAGAGGCGCCTGGCACCATCATTATCTCGACGGCAGAGCGTCATCTCTATCTGGTGGAAGGCAATGGCCGTGCCCTGCGTTACGGCATCGGCGTCGGCCGCGACGGGTTTCAGTGGCAGGGACTCCTGAGCATCACCCGCAAGGCCGAATGGCCCGACTGGACGCCGCCACCCGAGATGATCGCGCGCCAACCCTATCTGCCGCGCTTTATGGCCGGCGGACCCGGCAACCCGCTCGGCGCCCGCGCGATGTATCTCGGAACCACCGTCTATCGCATCCACGGCACCAACCGGCCGGATACGATCGGCACCAAAGTCTCGTCCGGCTGCTTCCGGCTGGTCAATGCCGATGTGACCGACCTCTATGGCCGCGTCCCGGTCGGCACCAAGGTGATCGTGCGGCAGAAGCCCGAGCTTTAGCCGCAGCGCCGCTTTCATAACCGGCCCAATTTTTTCCTCCATTGATTGGCGAGAGACAGATCATGCGGACTTTTCGAGGCGGTCTCCTGATAGGACTGGCGATTGCGTTCGCGATCGCGGCCGCCGCCGTTACCTATGAACGATATGATACGAGGACGCTGAAGCGGACGATCCGCCGCGGCGAGGTGCTGTGCGGCGTCAATACCGGCCTGCCCGGCTTCTCGATTCCCGACGACAAGGGCAACTGGACCGGCTTCGATGTCGATTTCTGCCGCGCGGTCGCCGCCGCGATCTTTGACGACCCGCGCAAGGCCAAGTTCATTCCGCTCGACGCCAACGAACGCTTCAAGGAGTTGCAGAACCGCAAGGTGGACATCCTGTCCCGCAACTCGACCTGGAGCATGTCGCGCGAGACCTCCTACGACCTCTATTTCCCGGCGGTAGCCTATTATGACGGCGAGGGCTTCATGCTGCCGCAGGCCCGCAACATCGATTCCGCGCTGGCGCTCGACGGCAGCAAGGTCTGCGTGCAGGGCGACACCACCACGCAGCTCAATCTCGCGGATTATTTCCGCGCCAACAACATGAAATACCAGGAGATGAAATTCGGCAAGCTCGACGACGTCATCAAGGCCTACGATTCCGGAAAATGCGACGTCCTCACCGCCGACGTCTCCCAGCTATATGCGCTGCGGCTCAATCTCTCGAAGCCGGACGATCACGTCATCCTGCCCGACATCATTTCAAAAGAGCCGCTCGCCCCGGTGGTGCGGGAACGGGACGACGACTGGATGCTGCTCGTGAAGTGGACGCTTTATGCGATGATCAACGCCGAGGAACTCGGCATTACCTCGAAGAACATCGACGAGGCGCTGAAGTCGAAGAAGCCCGACGTGATGCGGCTGGTGGGGACCGAAGGCACCTATGGCGAGGATCTCGGCCTGACCAAGGACTGGGCTGCCCGCATCATCCGCCATGTCGGAAATTACGGCGAAGTCTACGACCGCAATGTCGGCAGCGGATCGAAGCTGAAGATTCCGCGCGGCCTCAATCAGCTCTGGAGCGCCGGCGGCATCCAGTACGCCCCGCCGATCCGGTGAGGCTGTCACCTCCGTCATGCCCGGCCTTCGTGCCGGGCATCCACGTCTTTCTTGACGCGACAGCGAAAGACGTGGATGGCCGGGACAAGCCCGGCCATGACGATAACAATTAATAACCCATCATCCGCGCCAGTTCGTCGGCGTGGAAATTGCTGTCGCCGAACAATTCCTGGCAGACCCGTGCGCGTTTCATGAAGAAGCCGATGTCGAACTGGTCGGTCATGCCCATGCCGCCGTGCATCTGCACGCCTTCCTGAACCGCGAGCGTCACGGTCGAACCGGCGCGGGCCTTGGCGACCGCCGTCGCGGCTCCGGCATGGTCGAAATTCCCGTCCAGCGTCTGCAGCGCTTTCAACACCGCGGCGCGGGTGATCTCGATCTCGATATAAAGCTGCGCGGCACGATGCTGCAGCGCCTGGAATTCGCCGATCAGCTTGCCGAATTGCTTGCGTTCCTTGAGGTAGGCGACGGTGCGGGCGAACACCTCCTCGCTGACCCCCACCATTTCCGAGGCCACCGCGCCGCGGCCGATATTGAGCACGCCCTCCAGCAATCCGCCGCCGCGATCGACGTCGCCGAGCACGCCGTCGGCATTGACCTCGACATTGTCGAAGGTGATTCGCGCCGCATTGTGTGCATCGACCATTGCCGTGCGCTCGATCTCAACCCCCCTCGCCCCGGGATCGACCAGAAACAGCGTCAGGCCGTCGCGCTCGCCTGCCGATCCGGCGCTGCGGGCCGCCACGATCAGGAGGTCGGCGGTATGGCCGTCGACCACAAGGGCCTTGGTGCCGCTCAGCCGGAAGCCGTTGCCGGAACGCAGCGCCTGCATCTCGGTCTGCAGCGGGCGGTGCTTGGCGCCCTCGTCGACGGCGAGCGCGGCGAGCAGCGAGCCGTCCGATATCTTCGGCAGATATTCCGACTTCTGCGCGGCGCTGCCGCCGCGCGACAGGGCGGAAGCCGCCAGCACGGCGGTGGCCAGAAACGGCGACGGCATCAGGGTGCGGCCGATCTCCTCCATCACCACGCCGGCTTCGACGCAGCCTAGCCCGCTGCCGCCGAAATTTTCCGGCACCAGCAATCCGGAAAAACCCATTTCGGCGAACGCGCGCCACAGGTCGCGGGAAAACCCCACCGCGTCCCCGCTATCGCGAAGCTGCCGCAGATGCGACACCGGCGCCTTGCCGCCGATAAGGCCGCGCGCGCTGTCGCGCAGCATGGATTGTTCTTCGGTGAGGGCGAGGGCCATGGCGGGGTTCCGGTAACGCGGGTGTTGCGACGAATGCGATGGGTCAATCAGGTCATGGTGTCTACCCTCATGGTGAGGAGGCGCTCTTGCGCCGTCTCGAACCAGGAGGGAAGAATGTCTGGCTCATCCTTCGAGACGCGGCCAAGCGGCCGCTCCTCAGGATGAGGAATCTCAAGCCCCCGGCAGATCGAGGATGCGCTTGGCGACGATGCCGAGCATCACCTCCGAGGTGCCGCCCTCGATCGAATTGGCCTTGGTGCGCAGCCAGGCGCGCGGGCGCGCGCCGCCCTTCGAGCGCTCGCTCTCCCATTCCAGCGCATCGATCCCGCCGGCCGACATCAGGATCTCGTAGCGGCGCTTGTTAAGCTCGGTGCCGTAATATTTCATGGCCGAGGAAAACGCCGGATGCGATTGCCCGGCCTTGGCCAGATCGACCGCGCGCTCGGCCGCCGCGGCCAGCGCCGCCTCGTCGATCTCGAAGGCGGCAATCTGCCCGCGCAGCATCGGGTCTTGCAACCGGCCCTGCGCGTCGGTGCCGACCGAGTCCGCGGCAATCTGCCCGAGCGGGCGGCCGACACCGCGCTCGCCGATGCCCGAGATCATCGCACGCTCATGCTGCAGCAGATATTTGGCGACATCCCAGCCGCGGTTGACGGTGCCGACCACCTGCGATTTCGGCACCCGAACATTGTCGAAGAAAGTTTCGCAGAACGGCGAGCGGCCTGAAATCAGCAGGATTGGCCTCGTGGACACGCCCTTCGACGTCATGTCGAACAGGATAAAGCTGATGCCGTCATGCTTCCTGGCGGCGGCGTCGGTCCGCACCAGGCAGAAGATCCAGTCGGCGAAATTCGCATAGGATGTCCAGATCTTCTGTCCGTTGATGATAAAATCGTCGCCGTCGCTCTCGGCGCGGGTCTGCAGCGAGGCGAGGTCGGAGCCGGCGTTCGGCTCCGAATAGCCCTGACACCAGCGGATCAGCCCGGCCGTGATCTTCGGCAGGTGCTCCTTCTTCTGGGCCTCGGTCCCGTATTTCAGCAGCGCCGGCCCGAGCATGGAAATGCCGAACGAGGTCAGCGGCTGACGCGCGCCGATCGCCGCCATCTCCTGCCGCACGATCTTGGCCTGCTCGGCATCAAGGCCGTCGCCGCCATATTCGCGGGGCCAGTGCGGCACGGTCCAGCCCTGGTCCCGCATCCGCTCGAACCAGACCCGCTGCGGCTCGGAAGAGAATTTGGGATTGCGGCCGCCCCAGAACGTATCCTCCTCCGACGTCATCGGCCGTCGCATCTCCGGCGGACAATTCGCCTCCAGCCAGGCGCGGGTCTCACGGCGAAACGGATCGAGATCGGACATGGCGGCGTTTCCATCGCAAGGGATCGGATCGACCTTAGCGGCCGCATCGCGGATTTCAATATGCCCCTGCGGCAGCCCCTGCCGCGGCGGATGTGGCCATGATGGCCAATCGGGTGTATTCGGCAGAGCCGCAACGGTTGAAAAGCAAGAGGAAACGGACATGCGCCTGAAGCTGCTTTCGCCCGGCGAAATGAGCGCAGACCAGAAACAGACCTACGATGAATCGATCGCCGGCAAGCGTGGCGCCCCCCCGCCGCCGATGATGGCCTGGCTCAACAGCCCGGAAATGGCGCGGCATGCCACCCGGCTGGGCGGATTTCTGCGGTTCGATACCGTGTTTCCGGCAAAGCTGTCCGAGATCGCGATCCTGGTCACCGCACGGTATTGGACCTCGCATTACGAATGGTTCGCCCACAAGCGGCTGGCGCTCAAGGGCGGCCTCGACCCGAAGATCATCGACGACATCCGCGACCGACGCACGCCGCAATTCGACGACCCCAAGGCCAGGATGATCTACGACGTCGCCAGTTCGCTGCACGAAGGCCACGGCGTCGCCAAGCGGCTGTATGACGAGGCGGTCAAGATGCTCAGTGAGCGCGGAATCGTCGAGATCATCGGGCTGTGCGGCTATTATACGATGGTGTCGATGACGCTGAACACCTTCGAATTCGGTCTGCCCGAGGGTGAAGTGTCCGAATTGGCGTAACCAGCAAGGCCGGCGGCACTGCCCCGCTCCGTCGGTGCGGGGAGGCCGGAGCGGCAAACGGAGGCGATCATGTCCGAAAGTTCGACGCCCATCGTCGCGGGAACGCGCATCGGGCATGTTCATCTCAAGGTAGCCGATCTCGACCGCGCGCTCAGGTTTTACTGCGGCGTGCTGGGATTCGAATTGATGCAGCGCATGAGTTCCGGCGCAGCCTTCATTTCCGCCGGCGGCTATCATCACTACATCGGCCTCAACACCTGGGAAAGCAAGGGCGGCCATCCGCCGCCGCCGGGTACGACGGGATTGTTTCATACCGCGATTCTCTATCCGACCCGCGCCGCGCTGGCCGATGCCCTGCATCGCGTCATCGAGGCCGACATCCAGCTCGACGGCGCCAGCGATCACGGCGTCAGCGAAGCGCTGTACCTGCGCGATCCCGACGACAATGGCGTCGAATTGTACTGGGACCGGCCGAAAGAACAATGGCCGCGCCAGCCGGACGGATCGCTCGCGATGTTCACGCACCGGCTCGACCTCGAAGATTTGCTGCGCGCGCGCGAGACCTAGCACGCGCTCCGCCCGCGGGTTG
>JBDTKD010000370.1:0-4136 GCA_039935515.1 Bradyrhizobium sp. | reverse complement strand
GGTGTAGGCCTGGGCCTCATCCTCAAACGCGCGGATCAGCGCCTCCAGCTTGGTTCGCGCCTCCTCGGCCGCTGCATCGGGCATTTGCGCCTTGTCGCCCTTGTTGATCCTGAGCTCCAGCGGCTTTTGCTCACCCGGCGGATTGTTGCCGCTGAGCCTGACATAGCCGAGCTCGCTGACCGAACTGCCGGCCGGGATGCCTTCAAAGCCGCCCTCCCTCAGGATCGCCGCCTCCAGCGTGAGCTGTGGCGAGAGCCCCATCCGCACCTGCGTGCCGGTCGGCGGCTGTCCGGTCTTGTAATCGAGGATCGCAAAGCTTCGGTCGTGGCGCCGTTCGATCCGGTCGGCGCGCGCCGACAGGATGAAGGTGCGCTCATTGTCGAGACGAATCGGGATCTCACCGCGGATTTCAGCCTTGATGCTGGCGACGCTGCGCCGCCGCCCGGCCTCCCAATCCGCAAACCAGCCGGCGATGCGCAGGAAGCGCGGCCACCATAGCGCCCGCGCTTCCGGCCGCTCCATCAGCGGTGCGAAATATTTTTCGCCGACATCGCGCAACGCCCGCGCCGGATCGTCGGGAAGCGCGGTGGAGAAACTCTGGGTGAATTCGCCCAGCGCATCATGGATGGCGGAGCCGCGGTCGGCGGCCGACAACGGCATGTCGACGGGGTCGAGCGGCACCAGTCTCAGGATATGCTTGGCATAGATCGTGTAGGGATCACGCAGCCAGTCTTCGATCGCCGTCACCGACAGTTTCAGAGGGCGGCTGGCCCGTGGCGGCTTCGGCGCCGGCTGCGGCATCGGCTCGACCTTGTCGGGCTGGTCGATCTGCTCGGCGAAGCGAACATATTTTTCGCCGGCCTGCTTCGCGGTCTTCCAGCGTTCCTCGCCCGCGACCGCCTCAAGCCGGTGCAGGAAACGCGACGCGACCGCCGGCGCGCCGCCGACCTTGGCGGCATGGCTGAGGATGACGTCGGCGGCGCCGAGCAATTGCGCGAAATCGTGCGCCGACAGCCCGATGCGCCGCTCCGGCAGATCGAGGCCGAGCTCGTGCCGCATCGGCCGGCTCAACCAGGGATCGATCCGCGGCGCCGGCGGCCAGACGCCTTCCACCAGTCCGCCGACAATGACGCGGTCCGACTGGGTCAGCCGCGCTTCCAGCGGGCCGTAGATTTTTAGTTGCATATCGGCCGTCTCCGGCCGCCGCACCATGCGGTCGCCAAAGGCGGTCTGGAACACCTCCGGATAATCGCCGAGTTCGACCGCGAGCCCGCTTGGCTTCTGGCCGTCGAGCAGATCGTCGAACGCCTCCGCCAGCGCCGACCCCTGCGGGCCTTCGAAGGTGACCGCCGCGCCTTCCCGGTCGCGCGACAGCTCCGCCAGCACGTCGCGATGGCACCGCGCCAGCTCGGAAAGATCATGGGGCTTGAATTGGCCGAGCGTTTCGAGCGGCGCCAGCGCCGCCGTGAGCGACGCGATCAGCGCCTGCGCGTCATCAAGTCTGGTGTCATGCAGCCTGGTCCTGGGCTCGGAGCCGTGCAGCGCGGAGGCTTCGCCACGACGGAGCTTGCCGAGTTCGAGGCGGAAGCGTGCAAAATCCTCTGCCAATCCGCGGGTGCCCGGCTGCGGACGGGTGCCGCGCAGCAGCGCCAGTTCCAGCGTCTCGATGGCGGTGGCAAATGCGCCCGGCGCGCCGCCCAGCCGGCACAGCGGATGTTTCAACAGCGCGAGCAAGGTCGGCGGCTCGAGCTGCCGTGCCACCGCTTCCGCGGCCAGCCGCGCCAGGATTCCCGCCAGCGTGTCCATCAGCCCGTCGCCGCCGGAATCATCGAAGGCCAGACTCCAGCGGCCCAGCGCCGCCATCACCCGCCGCGCCAGCGCGCGATCCGGCGTCACCAGCGCCGCCGATTTGCCGAGATGCCGCGCCTCCCGCATCGCCACCGCGATCGCCAGTGCCTCCATCTCGGGGTTGGCGGCTTCGATCACGGCGAGATCGGTCATGCCGCCCGAAATCCTGCTCGCGGTCACGGGCTCGGCCAGCCGCCGATGCCATTGCGCGGTGGCGTTGGATGGCCGCATCGCTTCGGAAACCAGCAGGTCACGACCCTGCGGCGCCGGTCGTCCGAGGATTTCCACGTCGGTGCGCTTGATGCCGAATCGATCCAGCAAAGCGTGCATCGCGAATTGCGGATGATTCGATGCCGGCGGCGTGGTGAATTTGCCCTGTGCATCGCGGCTACCGCCGATGGATTGCCAGGATGCGTCGTCCAGATCGGTATCGAGCCCCGGCAACACCACGGCGCCCTGCGGCAGCGCGGCGATGGCGTGCAGAAATCTCGCCGTCGCCGGCATCGAACCGGTCGAGCCGGCCGCGATCACCGGGCCGTCGTGATGCGCGGTCAGCCGCGCGGCTTCCGCCTCGATCAGAAGGTCACGCCGCGCCGCCGGCTCGATCTTGCCGATTTCCGCCAGATGCGCCGGCCACCCCTGTCGCGCGATCTTCAGGAAGTCGAGCGAGTGCTGCCAGTATTGATCGAGCTGGTCCGGCACCAGCCCGTCAAGCGCGTTCCAGTCGACACCGCGGGTGACCATGTCGTCGATCAGGCGCGCCAGATCGCCGGCCAGCGCCAGCGTCGATGCCGGGCCGCCGACCACCAGCGGCGCCGAGACCGGGCTTCTCGCCCACGCGCCGACCAGCTTTGCCAGCGTCAGCCTGCGGTCGAGCTCTCCGAGCTTCGGCGCGATCTCCAGCGGTGCCGCGCCGCCATAGGATTCGGACTGCTCGGTGAACGCCAGTTCGTCTTCGTCGATATCGCCCAGCGCGACGATGCGCGGCAGCGCCGCGGCGTCGGTTTGCAGCTCGTCGAGGAACATTTCCCGCGCCATGCGTCCAGCGCGCCGCGTCGGCAGATAGAGCGTGACTTGCGCGAGCCGCGCCGGATCCGCCCGTGCCGCAAAGCCGTCGACCAGCCTGCCGTTGACCAGCGCGGCAATGACGGCGCGCAAGAACGGCACCGAGACGGGAACGCTGAAAACGCGCATGGGCTTCCTGATTCGCGAGGTCAGGTATCATCATGGCATAGACGGCAACAAGGAGGGAATCGCCGTCCGCATCCCGGAATGGCGAAGGGATGGATGGCTTCGCAAGTCGTAGCCCGGATGGAGCGCAGCGAAATCCTGGGCCGCTCCATCCGCCTCGCGATTCCCGGATTGCGCTGCGCTCCATCCCGGCTACGACACGTTGCGACGGCGTCAGGCGACGCTTTCGAGAAACGCTTCTTCCGCGGCGTGGATCGCATCGGGGGTTCCGACATGCATCCAGACCCCGTCGAGCCGCAGTCCGAACAGGCGTTCCTGTTCGTTGGCGCGATCGAACATCCGGGTCAGCGAAAAATCGCCGGCCGGCGCCTCGGTGAACAGCGACGGCGACATGATCGCGGCGCCGGCATAGACGAACGGAACCACCTGGTGTTCCCTGCGCTTGCGCAGCGCGCCGTCAGGCAGCATGGCGTAATCGCCGCGTCCGCCATAGCCGATGCTGCTGATGGTCGGCGCCATCAGCAGCAGGATATCCATGCGGGCGGGGTCGAAGGCTTCCGCCAGCCGCGCCAGGTTCGGCCGCACGCCATCAATCCACAGCGTGTCCGCATTGACATGGAAAAACGGATCGCGGCCGAGCAGAGGCAGCGCCTTGACGACGCCGCCGCCGGTGCCGAGCGCTTCGTCGCGTTCGTCGGAGATGATAACGCGGGGCCGGCTGCGTGCCGCGACGTGATCGATGATCTGGTCCGGCAGATAGTGCACGTTGACGATGGCCTCGCCGACTCCGGCGGCGCCGAGCTTGTCGAGCACATGATCGAGCAGGGCCCGTCCGGCCACACGCAGCAGCGGCTTCGGCAGGTGGTCGGTCAAAGGGCGCATCCGCACGCCAAGGCCGGCGGCGAGGATCATGGCTTTGGCAGGATGAACGGGCATCTTGGAGATTTCTCGAACCGCTGGTTGGATGGTGCAGACCCTATCACGACGATTCGTGCGCCGCACCGAATCCTGAACGCCATAATCGCCGGATATGACGGGGATACGACTGCCTTGCCCGGCAGCTCAGACTTCCGCCTCCTGTGCGGCGCGCTTGCCGG
>JBDTKD010000369.1:0-4183 GCA_039935515.1 Bradyrhizobium sp. | reverse complement strand
TCACTCCTGTCACCAGTGACGTACTTGACGACGGCGGTATCGGGGGTGACGAGAATCTTCTTTTCTCCATTCTTGTACTTGACGGAAAGCATCTGTCCGTCAACCCCAGCGACAGTCTCCTCAACATTGGCGTTGGTCATCTTGCTCTTCGGCTTGAGGTCCCAATCATAGTGACCTTCACCTGTTCCCCGCATCGAGTCCGGAAAGATGTGCACCTCGATTGCCTTTTGACTGCCGTCGGATTGCGTCATTCCTGTTGAGCCAACGAACATGCCCGGCTTGATCTCGGCCACTGTCGATTTCACGACTTCTACCAAGAGCGGATTGTCGGTGACGGTCAGCTTTACCTCCGCGCCGTCGCGGGTTTTGACCTCGAAAGCAGGCCCTTCGATACGTTCTATCGTGCCTCGTATGCGCACGGCTTCCTGCGCCGACGCCGGCACCCTCGCGCAAATTAAAGCAAGGCTCGTGGTTGCAACTGCGTACAGTATCGGGTTCTGCATGATAATCCTCGCTGAGCCGCGATCATTGGCGGCAGTCAGATAACACTAATGAAGAGGACATATTCCCCTTCGATCATTTGTGTCGATTGTAATCACTCGCCGCCGCATCGCGCATGACATCACGCAGCCAATATGTTTCTAAATGTTGCCGGTCGCCGGCTCTGGCACGTAGTGGAACCAAAACTCGCTGAGACCCTTAGCCAAGGCACACCTGAAAGGAGTCTAAGATGTCGCGACATAACGAAATGCCGCCCGTACCCGAGGCCAATCGAAGCCACAAGGGTACAGGCGACAGCGCCGAGGTAAGCAAGGACACAGCGACCGCAAAGCGGGCAGTGAATACGGCCGAACAAGGCGATACCGCCAACATCAAGCAGAACACCACGAACGCAGGGTTTTTCAAGGGAAGGCGCGTGAAGTAAAGCCGGCAGGGCCTCGCGGCCGCACCTTCCGGCCGAGCGACGCGCGGCCCCCGCTCGCGTCGCGAATTAGGTTGCGATTACGTTGCCAGCCACCGGCGAAGGAGTGAGTCCGTGCTACCGCGCCGGCTCTGTCCGGCACCTCAACGCGATGCGATTTGCCGCAACCACCCGGGTACGCGTCGCGAAGCCGATCATCTTGTCGGAAACGCATATGTCGTTGTCGGCGACGGGCGACGGTGCGCCTTCGCAGCCGGTTCGGCGTTCTCATTGAGGACGGCCGCAAATGCCTGGGCGGGAGTCATAGTGGGCGCGCGACCGGCCTCGGTCAATTTAGCGATGCGCTTGACAGTCAGTGCCGTTTTCGAAATCCTTGGCCAAAGCCCTTCCTCAGGAGTCACCCAAGGCCAAGCCGGATTTTTTCGACCGGGCTTACCGTAATTTTACGCCATGCCTGTGCCACATGGGTTTCTTGATTTTTCTAACGCTACTCTTCGAAGCTCCCCGAGGTTATCCGCGCGCAACCAGGAGGGTTCGCAATGTCTTCTCTCGATGCAACCCGGACTTTCGTGCCGCTCAACATCGCGGTGCTGACGATTTCCGACACCCGTTCGCTGCAGGATGACAAATCCGGAACCACGCTGTCGGAGCGGCTGGTCGCTGCCGGTCACCATCTGGCGGCGCGCGAGATCATCGTCGACGACATCGATGCGATCCGTGTCATCGTCAAGCGATGGATCGCGGATCAGGGCGTCGATGTCGTCATCACCACCGGCGGCACCGGCTTCACCGGGCGCGACGTGACGCCGGAGGCAATCGAGCCCTTGTTCGAGAAGCGGATGGATGGCTTCTCGATCGCCTTTCACATGCTGAGTCATGCCAAGATCGGCACCTCGACGGTGCAGAGCCGCGCCACCGCGGGCGTTGCCGGTGCGACCTTCATCTTCTGCCTGCCGGGATCGCCGGGCGCCTGTCGCGACGGCTGGGACGGCATTCTGGCGGCCCAGCTCGATTACCGCACCCGGCCCTGCAATTTCGTCGAGATCATGCCGAGGCTCGATGAGCATCTGCGGCGGGCGAAGGCGAAGGGCGCTTCGGCGTGATCGTCATTGCGGGTTCGACGTCTTGGCATCGCGTCGGAATGACGGTGCTGGGTTGGTACATCCAATGGCCTCGTGGTTCGAGACGCCGCGCAAATGCGCGGCTCCTCACCATGAGGGTCTGAAGACCTCATCCTGAGGAGCATCGCGAAGCGATGCGTCTCGAAGGATGACGCCACGGTGCTGGAAAATGATCTAAAGGTCCAGCTGCCAGGTTTCGCCGACGAGCTCGACGCCGAAGCTGTGGTGTGGCTCCTCCTTGACGCGGCGAAATCCGGCGCGCTGATAGATCGCGCGCGCCGCAACCAGAATGCTTTGGGTCCACAGTGTGATCGAGCGGTAGCCGGCCTGCCGCGCGAAACGGATGCACTGCTCGGTCAATGCGCGCCCGAGTCCTCGCGCCTTGTGCTCCACCAGCGGCGGATCCGAAGCTATATTTGATTTCATCAAATGATTATTTGACAAAATCAGGTATTTGGCAACGCCCTCACGCGACGATGATCCGGCTGCGCAGCAGGGTGCGCGAGGAGCGGCCAAGTTGCCGCAGCAGCCGGGCCTCGGCTCGGCGGCCATCCGGCGCATAGCCGCCGAGCCGATCGTAATGGTCGCGGGCGATCAGCAACCCCTGATCGGCCGACGGCCCCGCGATGATCCGCGCCATCGATCGGAAACGGTCGCGGAGGCGGATGTCGGCATAGGGCGAGCGGGCATAGCGAAAGATCCCGGCCCGCGGCTGGCCGCTGGTCGAGACGCGCTGGATGAACTGCGCGGTCTCGTCGATCCAGCCATGGTCCAGCACGGCGCCGGCGTGCAGGAACATCAGCCATGGCGAGCGCGCCTGCCTGGCGCCGGCTGCCAGCGCCGCCGCGCGCGTTCCCTCGAGGCGCAAATAACGGCATCCCGCCACGTCGGCAACCCGTTCGATCACGCCGGTGTCGGCGCGATCGACCAGCAACACCTCGCGGACCACGCCGGCCGCGGAACCCGGCACCAGGGCCGCCAGCGTGGCGACCGCGGTTTGCTCGACGCCTTCGGTCGGAATGATGACGCTCAGCATGGGACGGGGTCTTCGAAGTCTCGAATGCGGAAAACGCCGCACTGTTATCACCTTGTCACATTCAAATCAGCCATCCGGATTGCAGCTTTTTGCGGCAGCCGCTCCCAAATCTGTGTTCTTGATTTGTTCTCACAGCGTGCTATGTTCTGGTCATGAGTCGAGCATCCTCACATGCCCTCAAGCACCCGCCGGTCACGGCGCCCTCCGAACCGGCGGGTGCGCTGCCCTCGTTTCCCGAACTGGCGGTGGCAATCGAGCGCGAGCGGCGGCGCGGTCGCGGCGCGCAGTCCAATGACAGCGGCCGCTTCGAAGCCGAGGCGCGGGTTGCGTTCGACGACGGCTGGCACAGCCTTGACGAATTGCCGCCCTTCAAGACCATTGTTGCGCTTGATACCGCGCGCAAGGTCATCACCCGCAACGACTCGCCCGATATCGGTTTCGATCGCTCGATCAACCCCTATCGGGGCTGCGAACATGGCTGCGTGTACTGCTTCGCGCGGCCGACCCATGCCTATCTCGGCCTGTCGCCGGGGCTCGACTTCGAGTCGAGGCTGTTTGCCAAGCCCGATGCGCCGGCGCTGCTGGAAAAGGAACTGGCGGCCCATGATTACGAACCGCGCATGATCGCGATCGGCACCAACACCGACCCCTACCAGCCGATCGAGCGCGAGCGGCAAATCATGCGCGGCATTCTCGAGGTGCTCGATCGCGCCGGTCATCCGGTCGGCATCGTCACCAAGTCGGCGCTGGTCATCCGCGACATCGACATTCTTGCGCGGATGGCCAAGCGCAATCTCGCCAAGGTGGCGCTCTCGGTCACGACGCTCGATGCGACGCTGGCGCGTACCATGGAGCCACGGGCCTCGACCCCGCCGAGGCGGCTGGAGGCGCTGCGGCGGCTGTCCGAAGCGGGAATTCCGACCACGGTGATGGTGGCGCCGATAATACCCGCGCTGAACGATTCCGAGATCGAGCGCATTCTCGACGCCGCGGCGCATGCCGGCGTCAGGGAAGCCAGCTATGTGCTGCTGCGGCTGCCGCTCGAAGTGCGCGATCTGTTCCGCGAATGGCTGATCGCGAACTATCCCGACCGCTACCGGCACA